>JBMHCK010000049.1:0-3441 GCA_049889955.1 Puniceispirillaceae bacterium (SeqCode) | reverse complement strand
AACCCATCTGTATTAAAATCATAGCGAAAACCAAGCTCGCCAAAGACAGATTCAATAAAATCAAATGGCAGGAGATGACTGTTTTTGTGTAAAAACCGATTAATTCTATCCTGGCGGATAATCAGGCGTAACCCCCAGCTGACAAGATGTTGAAACCAGGCAGGCCAGTTCAAAAAAGGTGGGTAATGCTGGCGCAGGGCCGCCTCTACATCAATTTCCAAGATTTTTGCAGGTTGCGCAGCGCTCACAGTTTCCCCTGCCGACACCTTATCCGGCTGTGCTATAGGCCCGTCAGAGGGTGTCGCGCTACTCATCTGTCAGCCCTCCCATGCTTACTCCCCCCGCACCGCTTTGATAAGCTGTTCAAAGAGGTGAGGCTAGGAGGCGCGTGTCTGCCAATATTCCGTGCCATAGCTATGCAGAATCTCTGCGCCCTCTTTGATGTCCTGCAGAGCGGTAAAGCGCACATACCGGATATCCTCATCATCAATTTCCCATTCCGCGTTTGGCTGATCGCTATGATTATAAATCATGCCATAGCCCAGAACACATAAATAATCGCCTGGCTCATCCGGGCTGGTAAACAGATAATCCTGCAGTCGGTTCGCCTCTGCAACATCCTCATCATCTATCACGATATAGGGGCATCGCTCGATAATTTCGCCCCTGGCAATATCGCGTGTGGCAAATACACCATGCCCGTGAATAGCTGAATCGCCTACGATGATAGGAAAATCCATATCCATTTTCTTCGTCCCATCCTTTAACTTTACACAAACTAAACATTACTTTTTTATGACGGATCCCGCCATAGCGATACCGGCCTTGCAAGATAGCTATATGGCCAATCTCCCCATAATAGGACTTCTATAGCCAGACCTAGATAGCCGGGCTATGCGCAGGTATCCGGTCATTGGTAAGATAGCGAAGCCAAACCGCATCTGGCAGCGATTTGGCTACCCGCATCAACGCATAAACAATCAGCATGGCATATAGGGTGCGCCCTATCAGCACAATCAACAGATTAGGCCCAAGCAACATTACAACCGACGTATCTTCAAACACAGAATGTAAAAGATTGATAAAACACAGCACGCCAAAGACATCTTTGCGCGGAATTTCAGCTTTGGAGACTTCTTTAATCAGCAACCCGCCACCAAAGCCCAGCCCAAGGGTTACGCCGACCACAGCGATTGTAGCGGCCTTATCCCCAACACCCATAAATTTTAAAAATGGGTGCAACGCCATCCGGATAAGCCGCTCAACCCCGAGGATTCGCAAAAATTCCAGAAAGAATAATAAAACAATAATTACCACCTGGACAAAAAACAGCCCTTTAATCTGATCAACGCCCCATTCCAGCAAGCTGCTGCTTTGTGTGAATTGTGGCAGAGAAACAAAGGCTTGTGTATTCAGCCAGCCAGTTAGCTGCAAAATATGATGCAGGATAAAACAGAATAAAAATGCCCCGCCAATGCGAAGCACTAGGGTTATCCGCATCCGCACCCCGGCTTTGCGCGAGATTAACACCTCTACCGGCAGGGAATGGGTAAATAACATAAAGCTGGCGGCAATGCTGGCTTGCCCGACCGTTAACCCATCTACAGCCGGCGAGCCAGCAAACACAATCAGGCCGGCATAGGGGTTCGTCAACATCGTTGTAGTCAGAACAACAGCTAGATCTGCAGACAGGCCGATAAAAGACATGGCTGGCGCCAACAGCGCGGTAAGCAGATCAACAATGCCCAGCTCCTGGAGAATTTTCACCACTATCAAGGTGGGAATCATAATTTTAAAAAGCTCTACAGAGACATCAATAATATCCCTGCCTACCTTTCTGACATTCACCTGATTTGCCTCCCCCTGATTTGCCGGCGCTTAATCTGCCCCCACCTTTGCCCCTGACCATAAAGAACAAAATAAAGAAAGGAAAATACAGAACGAAAAGACGCGGCAAAGAACGGAAAAAAGATATTAGATTAACATAAAATATAAAGCGGTAATCTAACAGCGAATTCGTTCAAGCTTGCATTACCAATTGCCAGAATCGTTATTTAAGTGCGCTGAAAAGCTGATTTGCGATAGAATATTTACAGGAACAGGCAGCAGAATTACTGAAAATTACTAATTTATCCAAAAAAATACAAAAATCTTTCTGTTAAAACACTTGCTCAAGCCCATTCCTTAAACTACCTTGAGTGCCTAAACTTCTTTTAGGTTTCGGAGGAAATTATGACTAAAATTAACCGTCGTTCGTTTGTAAAGGGCGCAGCTATCGGGGCCGTTGCGGCACCATTGGCTACTCCTGCCCTTGCACAGGATCGTATTGAAATGGCAATTGTTGCCACTTGGGGCCGGGATTTCCCGGGTCTAGGAACTGGCGCTCAGCGTTATGCACAGACCATTCAGGATCTGTCAGGTGGCCGCATCCAGGTTAGCTATTATGCAGCTGGTGAGCGTGTAGGCGCATTTGATAGCTTTGATGAAGTGGCTTCAGGCAACGCACAAGGCTACCATGCTGCTGATTACTACTGGAAAGGCCGTCACCCGGGTTGGGGTTACTTCACTGCCGTTCCTTTCGGTCTTACCTATTCAGAAATGAATGCCTGGATTCGCCATGGCGGCGGTCAGGAGCTGTGGGACGAGCTGGCTGGTGAATTTGGCCTGAAATGTATCATGGCTGGTTCAACAGGCACACAGGCCGGTGGCTGGTTCAACAAGGAAATCAACTCACCTGACGACTTTAAAGGTCTGAAGATGCGTATTCCTGGCCTTGGCGGTGACGTTATTGGTAAGCTGGGTGGCTCGCCAGTAACCGTACCGGGTGGTCAGATTTATGAAAACCTTGTTTCTGGCGCGATTGACGCAACAGAATGGGTTGGCGCATGGAACGATGAGATCATGAAGTTCTATGAAGCTGCCAAGTTCTATTACACATCAGGTATGCATGAGCCAGGCTCAATGATTGCTGCTGGTTTCAACCAGAAGTTCTGGAATGACCTGTCAGACACAGACAGAGCGATTATTTCTGCTGCTGCAACATCTGAAAATGAACTGATGATGTCTGAATATAATGGTAAGTCTGGTGCGGCGTTTAAGCGTTTGACAACTGACCATGGTGTTCAGGTACGTTCATTCAACGATGATGTATGGGATGCAATGGCTGAAGCTGCTGACGAAGTGTTTGAAGAAGCACGTGCACATTCTGATCTTGCGAACAGAATTCATGAGAGCTTCCTGAGCGCCCGTGCAGAAATCGGTGGTTGGTTGGGCACCTCAACAGGTGAATATCTGACACAGCGTAACCGTATTTACGACGTGTAAGAAAACCACGACAAAAAATTCGAGAGGCTGCGATTATCGCAGTCTCTCAGTATTGTGGAGCCTGTATATATTATGCTTTCTAGCTTTGCTTTCCGTCAATTTGTCAATTATCTAGCC
>JBMHCK010000048.1:0-14356 GCA_049889955.1 Puniceispirillaceae bacterium (SeqCode) | reverse complement strand
GGGCCAAAGCGTCCGGCTTTCACATGAACCTCGCCGCCATCAGGATGCTGGCCAAGTACCCGTCCGGATTTCTTGCTCGCTTCTGCAAGCAAAGCCACCGCACGGTTTATGCCAACACTTAGCACATCATCCCCATCCTTCAGGCTGGTAAATTTACCCTGATATTTCAGATAGGGGCCAAAACGACCTAGCCCTGCCTGTATCATATCATTGGTCTCAGGATGTGGGCCTACATCACGTGGCAGGGATAGTAGTCCCAGCGCATATTCCAACTCAACACTGGCAATAGGGGTCCCTTTGGGAAGCGAGGCCCGTTTTGGTTTTTTCTGCTCCGCATCGCCAAGCTGGACATAAAATCCATAAGGGCCTTTGCGTAATAATACCGGCAGGTTTGCGACGCTATCCATCCCCAGCATCTTGTCGCCATCCAATTCCTCAGTGTCATCATCATTGTCCACAACTGATGTAATTTGCTTGGTATAGCGACATTCAGGATAATTATTGCAGCCAAGAAATGGCCCGAATTTCCCTAGTTTAAGCTCCAGCCTGCCAGCCCCGCATTTTGTACAGTTACGGGCGATATTGCCATTCTCATCAGGAGTAAAAAATAATTGTTCCAGCTCATTATCCAGCTTTGCCATCACTTCTGGAACAGATAGATTCATCGCTTCATCTGTAGAGCTGGCAAAATGGGTCCAGAATTGGCGCAGTAATAGCCGCCAATCCAGCTTGCCATCCGATACTTCATCCAACTGGTTTTCCAGTGATGCGGTAAAGTCATATTCAACATAACGGCTAAAGAAATTTTCCAAAAAGGTCGAGACAATACGGCCCCGATGTTCTGGAATAAAGCGCTTATTGTCTTTGACCACATAGCCACGCTTTTCAATGACCTGCATGATGCTGGCATAGGTAGAGGGTCGGCCAATGCCCAGCTCCTCCATCTTTTTAACCAGGCTGGCATCGGTATAGCGCGGCGGCGGTTGGGTGAAATGCTGATCAGGTTGCACCTCATTTACCTGCAAGGCCTCCCCCTTGGTCAGGGCTGGCAGCAGACCTTCACTATCCTCGCTGTCTTTTTGCGCATCATCAAAGCCTTCACGGTAAATTTTCAAAAATCCCGGAAAGACAATAACAGACCCGGATGCCCGCATGGTAATCTGGTCAGCCTTAGCAGAGATATCAGCCCCTGTCTGGTCCAACTCGGCATCTGCCATCTGGCTGGCAAGGGTGCGCTTCCAGATTAGGTCATAAAGGCGGAATTGATCATGATCAAGGAAGCGGCGCATATCTTCTGGTGGGCGCTGGGCACTGGTTGGGCGGATAGCTTCATGCGCTTCCTGGGCATTTGCGGCTTTGGATTTATAAAAGCGGGGTTTTTCAGGGACAAATTTCTCACCATAGGTGGCACCAATTGTGGATCTTAGATGCCCCATCGCCTCCATGCTCATCTGCACGCCATCGGTTCGCATATAGGTGATCAGGCCGGTAACCTCGCTGCCAATATTGACCCCTTCATACAGCTTTTGGGCAATCTGCATGGTTCGGCTGGCCGAAAAGCCCAGCTTGCGCGAGGCTTCCTGTTGCAAGGTTGAGGTGGTAAAGGGCGGGGCCGGGCGACGGCGTACGCGCTTGGTTTCAATATTGGATACAGCCCAGTCTGCGGCACGTATGCGGCTGGCTGTTTGCATCGCCATTGCCTCATCTGTCAGGCTCATCTTATTCAGCTTGTTGCCATCCAGATGGGTAATACGGGCGGTCAGGCTCTCATCCTTATTGGTGTTAAAAATTGTATCAACTGACCAATATTCCTGTGCGGTAAAGGCTTCGATTTCTGCTTCACGCTGGCAAATCAGGCGCAAAGCCACGGATTGCACCCGGCCAGCCGAGCGCGAGCCAGGCAATTTGCGCCATAAGACAGGCGAGATGCCAAAGCCAATTAAATGGTCAAGGGCCCGGCGCGCCAGATAGGCATCGACAAGGTCGATATCCAGCTCGCGCGGCTCATCAATGGCTTTTAGAATAGCGCTTTTGGTAATTTCGTTAAAGACCACGCGTTCTACCGGTATGGCGCTGGCTTTGCTGTTTTCTTTCAACAGCTCGCAAACATGCCAGCTAATCGCTTCTCCCTCGCGGTCCGGGTCAGTGGCAAGGATAAGCTTATCCGCACCCCTAAGGGCAGTGGTGATATCTTTCATCCGCTTGCTGCCCTGTTCGGACATTTGCCAGCTCATTTCAAAGTCATTATCGGTCTGAACAGAACCGTCTTTCGAGGGCAAATCACGCACATGACCATAAGAAGCGAGGACCTTGTAGTCATTGCCAAGATACTGATTAATGGTTTTGGCTTTTGCCGGTGATTCGACAACAACAACTTTCATTACGCCTGATGCCCTTTTATAAAAACTCTTTCAGCGATAGTGTTTATCTAATTATTTCAAGCGCTAATCCTTAAAAACCAATCGAGAAACACGGCTTCCAGAATGCCGTTGAACCTGTCCGGCTAGCTCTAATTCCAGCAAAAAAGATTGCACAATATCTGCAGAGACATGACACCAGCGGCACAATTCGTCAACCGCAATCGGATCATGAGATATGTTTTCGAGTAATTTTTATGGATTTCCCCTCTTTCCTTTTCTGAAAGATGGACCGGTTGGACTGGTGGAATTTGATAGGGTTCTGCGGGCGGGGCCTCAACCCTGCTGGCCTGGGCAAGGATAGTCAGGACATCATCTACATCCTGCACCAATGTAGCGCCATCACGAATAAGGCCGTTGGTGCCTTGCGAGCGCGGATCCAGCGGAGAGCCAGGCAAGGCCATAACCTCTATACCTCTATCAGCGGCCTCTCTGGCGGTAATCAGCGATCCCGAGCGCAAAGCCGCTTCGATAACTAATACCCCTTTGGAAAGAGAGGCGATTATCCGGTTGCGCGAGGGGAACAGCCGCGGCGAAGGTTTTGTGCCATAGCGCATTTCGGTTATCAGCAATCCTTGCTCTGCAATGGCGTTATAGAGTTCTGCATTCTCTGGCGGATAAATTTCATCTATGCCATTTGCCAGAACCGCAATAGTTCCACTGGTCAGTGCGCCCTTATGGGCGGCGGTGTCAATGCCGCGCGCTAGCCCGGAAATGATAACAAAATCCTGTCGACTTATTTTTGTGGCCAGCTTACTTGCCAGATGCACCGCATTAATAGACGCATTACGGGCCCCGACAATGGCACATGCGCCTTTGTTTAACAGGATAGTATGCCCTTTTACTGTCAAGAGGAAAGGCGCATCATCAAAAGGCAGCAGCGATGCCGGATAATTTTCCTGACCATGGCAAATAATCTCAGCGCCAGCGTCCCGAACAAGTTGCAGTTCTTTTTCAGCGGTTTCACGCGGACATAATCTCAGCTTTCGCCCGCCTTTTGCAGATAATTCGGGTATCGCCTGAAGCGCGGCAGACGGCGAGCCATAGCGTCGCAACAGCAACTGGCAGGTAATCGGCCCGATATGATTGGTGCGAATAAGACGCAACCTGTCTAAAAGTTCAGTATCATCCATGCGCGATAGCATAAACAAAGAGACTTAATTTTCCGTAAATGGAAGGGGGAAAACTTTACCGATACAAAAAAACCTGTCTAGCTCAGGGTTTTTTGCGGAAAAAAATGCGGCTTTCCTCGCCTTTTAGCAGGTTTTTGATGTTCTGATGATGGCGCAGGATAGAGAGTGCTGATATGACCCATATCACCGCCACCTGCAACTCTGACAGACCCGCATATAACGTTGCATACACCGCCATAGAAATAAAGCTGAGTATCGCGGCAACAGAGGAAATCCGGAAGATAAGCGCAATTAGCAACCAGCACCCTATCATAAATAAGCCGGTCACAAGGTCTATCGCACATAGGGTGGCTATCGCTGTTGCAACGCCCTTGCCACCCTGAAACCGCAACCAGACAGGAAAGCAATGGCCAATAACCGCCGCCAAACCAGCTATGGCGCCCATATCTGGTTGCAAAAGCGCGGCGACCAGCAAAACTGCCAGACCGCCTTTGCCGCCATCCAGCAGCAAGGTTGCAAACGCAAGATCCTTGCGTCCAGTACGCAGCACATTTGTTGCCCCAATATTACCAGAGCCAATAGTGCGGATATCCATACCGCCAAAAATACGGGTCAGGACCAGGCCAAAGGGCGTGGCGCCCAGCCCATATCCGATAAGGCTGGCAATAGCGTAGGAGGTAAGCGATAGGCTGTCTATCATCGCGATAACGCAAACCCTGTGCCGCCGATCCAAAGCCCGGTAACCTGCCCATCGGTTGGCTGACCCTCAAAAGGCGTAATGCGCGACAAGGATTTAAAGGCGCGGCCCTGAATAATCCAACTCTGGGCAGGGTTGATTTGCACCAAATCGGCTGGCATGCCTGGCTTCAGGCTACCTGCCTGCAGTTTTAAAATTCGGGCAGGGTTCGCGCTTATCAGCTCCAGAGCGCGAAGCCAGCTAAGCGTGCCATTATTTACCAGCCGGATAGTCATGGTAAGCAGCAGCTCTATGCCAGAGGCGCCAGTGCTGGCTTGTGTAAAGGGCTGGGCTTTCATATCGGGGTTCACCGGTACATGGTCTGAGGCAATCGCATCTATCGTGCCATCTGCCAGCCCCTGTAATATCGCTTGCCGGTCTGTTTCTGCCCGCAAAGGCGGATTCAGCTTGCAGGCCGCATCATAGCCCGATACAGACAGCTCGTTCAGCATGAAATAGGGCGGGGCGGTATCTGCGGTGATATGAACGCCTTCTGCTTTTGCCTGGCGAAGTGCTGCAACACTGTCAGCACTGGAAATATGGGCTGCGTGATAATGCACCCCGGTTAGCTTTGCCAGCTCGATATCGCGTTTCAGGATAATGGTTTCGGAGGCTGCAGGCTGTCCTAGCATGCCTAGCCGGGTAGAGGTCTCGCCTTCATTCATATCGCCATCAGCGCTGAGGCTAGCCTCCTCACAATGATGAATAACCGGCTTATCCAACATCGCTGCATAAGTCATAATCCGGCGCATTGTCTGGGCATTCTGGATAGATAAGGTGCCGCTGGCAAAGGCGCATGCCCCTGCATGTGCCATCATGCCCAGCTCTGCCATCTGGTCATCTTCCAGCTCTTTGGTCAGCGCGCCATAACAATACAAGCCAGGGCCATCTATACGGCTAGCTCGTAATTGCAGGCTATCTATCATTGCGGCGGTATCAATTACTGGCTCGGTTGAGGGCAGTATCGCAAAAGAGGTAATACCGCCATGTGCTGCGGCTTCTTTCAGACTACTTAGCGTCTCCAGATGTTCTGCCCCTGGATCGCCGGACTGAACCCGCATATCCACCAGGCCAGGTGCCAGAATCTGGCCTTTGCAGTCTATTATCTTGGCATCCGCTACATCAGGGGTCCCTTCTGACTGCGTGCCGACGGCCTTGATCAAATTATCTTCGGTTAACAGCCAGCCCATTGCGTCCAGGCGTTGTTCCGGGCAAATCAAATGCGCATTGGTAAACAGCAGTTTTTCGCTCATCATCCCCTCACAGCCTGGTGTGCCAGCGCTTCAAGACAGGCCATTCGTGCTGCCACGCCCATTTCCACTTGTGTGTAGATCAGGCTTTTTTCTGCATCATCCGCAATGATAGAATCAATCTCGACCCCTCTATTCATCGGACCTGGATGCATGACCAGCGCGTTAGGGGCTGCGCGCATCAGCTTGTCCATATTCAAACCAAACAGATTGAAATATTCATGCTGGCTTGGGATTTCCCGGCCCTGCATACGCTCTGTTTGCAGCCGCAGCATCATTACAATATCGGCCCCGTCAATGCCGCTTTCCAGATCCGTATGAACCGGAACGCCAAATTGTTCGATACCAGCAGGCAGCAAGGTTGACGGGCTGACAAAATGCACATCTGCGCCCAGCGCGCCGAGCAAATATAAGTTAGAGCGGGCAACACGGCTGTTCGCAACATCACCGCAAATGGCAATTTTCAACCCCGCTATTTGCCCGCATTTGCGCTGGATAGTCAGCGCATCTAACAGGGCTTGCGTGGGGTGCTCATGGCGGCCATCGCCTGCATTTATAACGCCTGCATCCACATATTTGCTCAGCAAAAGCGGGGTGCCTGCATGGCGGTGGCGGACTACCAGAATATCCGGATGCATTGCATTCAGCGTGACGGCCGTATCTATCAGCGTCTCACCTTTTTTCACAGAAGAGCCAGAAACAGATAAATTCAACACCGAAGCGCCCAGATGTTTGGCTGCTACTTCAAAAGATACGCGTGTACGGGTGGAATTTTCAAAAAACAGATTAACCACCGACGTGCCTTTTAACAGGCTGGACAGGCTGTTATCTTCTGTCTTGCCCGTCAGCACATCAGCAAAATGGCTGGACCTGGAAAGCAGTGCTTGAATTTCTGGAACAGATAGCCCCTCAATCCCCAGAAGATGGCGACCGGTCAATTGTGCAGCATTTGCGTGTGTGAGGGTATCATTCATCTTGAGATGTCTTTTATCGAAAATTGGTTTTGTCGTCTAGTCATAGCCGGAAATTTCTCATAGCCGGAAATTTCTCACTATTCGGGTGGCCCTGCAGCGCTATTTGAATTTGTTTTACGGGGTTTCCGGCTGGCCAGCAGATGCAGGCAAGCTGTCGAGGGCTGATTGCAATATCCAGGCTGCCGCCAGCGCGTCACGCCGCAAATGACGTTTCTGGCGCGTTAAATCTGCTGCGATCATCTCTTGTTCTACCGCCTTTGTGGATAATCTCTCATCCTGAAAACTGATCGCGATATCATGTAGCCGCAGAAAGGCATGTGCGAAATCGCGCACAGAATCACAAGATGGCCCCTGAGAGCCATCCATATTCACAGGCCAGCCAAGCACCAGACCGCCAATATTGTTTTCGGCGATGGTTTCGATTAATTCCTGAGCATCGGGGGTGAATTTTTTGCGCCAAAGAATACGTAAAGGGGTGGCAATCCGCATATCCGGGTCACTGATAGCCAGCCCAATTGTTTTCTTGCCGATATCAAGGCCTAATAGCCTCTGGCCTGATGACAATTGGTTTATCGTTTGGTAAAGCTTGCAGACAGGCATACTCACTGCTAATTAGCTGGTGGTGAACATCAAACAAAATAAATTTGCATCTGATGAAAGTCATATAACATGTCTGTTGATAAAGATACCGTTAAAAAAATTGCTCGGCTGGCCCGCCTGGAGGTACCAGAAGAACGCCAGGAACAGGTGGCAGGAGAATTAAATGCCATTCTGTCCTGGATTGAAGAGCTGGGAGAGGTAGACACCTCTAATGTTGAGCCATTGGCCAGCGCCACCGGTCATAGCCTGCCATTGCGGGCCGATGCGGTGACAGATGGCAATAAGGTTGATGATATTTTAGCGAATGCCCCGGAACAGGCCAGCGGATTTTTTGTTGTGCCAAAGGTAGTTGAATAATGAATAGTATCCTAGAATTAACCGCAACACAGGCCCGTTCAGCCCTGCAAAATAAAGACTTTACGGCAACCGAGTTAACCACCGCCTATTTGCAGGTTGCAGATGCAACCAGCAGTTTGAATAATTATGTCTGTATGACCGCAGATAGAGCGCTGGCAATGGCAGCAGAGAGTGACAAGCGTATCGCCGATGGCAGTGCTGGCACGTTGGAAGGGCTGCCAGTGGGTGTCAAGGATTTGTTCTGTACCAAGGGGGTGGAGACAACCGCCTGTTCAGCTATCTTGAAAGGGTTTGTACCAGAATATGAAAGCACCGTAACAAGCCAGCTATGGCGTGATGGGGCGGTGATGCTGGGCAAGCTGAATTGTGATGAATTTGCAATGGGTTCTGCCAACGAAACCTCTGTATTTGGGGCGGCGGTCAATCCATGGAGCGCGCAAGATGGTGCAGATTTGGCCGCTGGCGGCTCGTCTGGCGGTTCTGCCTCTGCGGTGGCTTCCGGGTCTGCCTTGCTGGCGACCGGTACCGATACAGGCGGGTCTATTCGCCAGCCTGCGGCCTTTTGCGGGGTGGTGGGGATGAAGCCTACCTATGGACGGTGTTCACGCTGGGGCATTGTGGCTTTCGCCTCTTCACTGGATCAGGCCGGGCCCTTTACAAAAGATGTGGCAGATTCAGCATTGATGTTCGCCTCTATGGCCGGGCATGATGCCAGAGATTCAACCTCGGCAGACGCGATGCTGCCAGATTTGCAAGCTGCCCTGCAGGCCAGCGTAAAAGGCATGAAAATCGGCATCCCTCATGAATATGTTATGGACGGGATGGATGAGGCGATTACCGCGCTATGGACACAAGGTCAGGAATGGCTGGTAGAGGCAGGCGCTGAATTGGTGCCGATATCGCTGCCGCATACGCGCTATGCGTTGCCTACCTATTATATTATTGCCCCGGCTGAGGCGTCTTCTAATCTGGCCCGTTATGATGGGGTGCGGTATGGCGCGCGTGTTGAGGCTGGCCAGTCTCTGGATGATATGTATGAAGCGACCCGTGCTGCCGGATTTGGCGATGAGGTACAGCGCCGTATCATGATCGGTACCTATGCGCTATCTGCAGGCTATTATGATGCCTATTATCTGAAAGCCCAGCAAGTGCGCCGACTGATAAAGGATGATTTCGATACAGCCTTTAAAACTGTGGATGCGATTTTAACGCCGGCTACCCCATCTGCGGCCTTTCCGTTAGGGGTGAAACAGGACGATCCTATCACCATGTATCTAAATGATGTCTTTACTGTGCCAGCCAATCTGGCAGGTATTCCGGGCATTTCAGTGCCAGCCGGATTTAGTGCAGATGGCTTGCCGCTGGGCTTGCAGGTGCTGTCAGGGGCGTTTCGTGAAGACACGCTATATACGGTAGCGGCGTGCCTTGAAAAACAGGCAGGCTTTACTGGTCAGCCGCCGCGCCATGCGTTGGCACGTTAAAGTGAGTTAAGAGAAAAGAGAGCAAAAAATGTCTAATTTAGTAGCTGGACAAACAGGCGATTGGGAAGTGGTTATCGGCATGGAAGTGCATGCACAGGTAACCTCGCAGGCCAAGCTATTTTCAGGCTCTTCAACCACTTTTGGTGCGGGCCCAAACGAGAATGTCTCGCTGGTTGATGCCGCCATGCCAGGCATGTTGCCCGTCATTAATGAGGCCTGTGTGCGTCAAGCGGTAAAAACCGGACTTGGCCTAAAGGCAGATATTAATCTTTACAGCGTCTTTGATCGCAAAAATTATTTTTATGCAGATTTGCCGCAAGGCTATCAGATCAGCCAGTTCAAACACCCGATTGTAGGCGAGGGGGTGTTAACCATAGAGCTGGCAGATGGCACCACCCATGATATCGGGATAGAGCGTATCCATTTGGAACAGGACGCTGGAAAATCCCTGCATGATCAGCATCCTACCAAAAGCTATATTGATTTAAACCGTTCTGGTGTCGCTTTGATGGAAATTGTATCGCGCCCGGATTTGCGTTCCGCAGAACAGGCAGGGGCCTATATTAAAAAGCTGCGATCTATCTTGCGCTATCTTGGAACCTGTGATGGCAATATGGAAGAGGGGTCATTGCGGGCAGATGTAAATGTGTCTGTGCGCCGCCCGGGCGAAGAGCTTGGCACCCGTACCGAGACTAAAAACCTGAACTCTGTTCGCTTTATCATGCAGGCGATTGATTATGAGGTCGAGCGGCAAATAGAAGTGCTGGAAGCTGGCGGTACTATTGATCAGGAAACCCGGCTATTTGACACCAGCACAGGGGCTACGCGGCAAATGCGCAGCAAGGAAGATGCCCATGATTACCGCTATTTTCCTGATCCGGACTTGTTGCCCTTACAGCTGGATGCGGCCTTTGTTAACGCGATCAAGGCAGAATTGCCAGAACTGCCAGACGATATCAAAGCGCGCATGGTAAGCGATTATGGGCTGTCATCTTATGATGCGTCGGTACTGACCGAAGAGCGCGAGACAGCCGCTTTTTACGAGCAGGCCAGCCAGGGCGGTGATCGCAAGCTGGTGGCGAACTGGATGACCTCTGAACTATTTGGTGCGCTGAACAAGGCAGGCAAGAGCCTGGCATATAGCCCGGTTAGCCCGGACGCGCTAGGCGAGTTGGTCGCCCTGATTTCAGATGGTACAATTTCCGGACGCATTGCCAAGGATGTGTTTGCCGATATGTTTGATACCGGCCGCCCGGCCGCCGATATTATCGAGGAAAAAGGCCTGAAACAGGTATCTGATACTGGCGCGATTGAAGGGCTGATCGATCAGGTATTAGCCGAAAATCAGGATAAGGTTGCTGAATATCGCGGTGGCAAGGACAAGCTGTTTGGCTTTTTTGTCGGGCAGACGATGAAATTATCTGGTGGTCAGGCCAATCCGGCGATGGTCAATCAGATGCTGAAAGACAAGCTGAATAGCTAGCCGCGCTAGCTGTCTGGCCGCACCCATATTCAAACAATAGGGCCAGATTATAGGACCAGATTATTTGGAGGCCCGCACCGCCGCCGCCTTATTATCGCCTGTAACCTTATCCCAATAAGGAGTGTCGCCATAAAGCTGTTGCAGGAATTGAAGGAACGCTTCAATTTTTGGCAGGCGATGGTTTTTCTGTCGCCATACCGCATGAATGGGGGTGCGTTCATCGACCAGCGCTTCCAGCACTGGTAATAACGCCCCCGAGGTAATATGCCGCCCAACAATATAGGTAGGCAGCATGGCCAGCCCGCCATCATTTAGCACACAGCGTAAAATCGCATCCCCGCTATCAAAACGCAGATAGCCGCGCGCCTTAAAAGTGCTGATCCCCTGTTTTTCATCCCTGAAATGCCAGTCATTACTGTCCATGCCATTTTCCACGGTTACCAGCTTGTGCACGGTCAGATCAGCGATGTTTTTTGGATTGCCAAAACGGCTGAGATAATTGGGGGTGCCGACCAGCTGGCGGCGGTTGCCAGCCAATATCTGTATGGCGTGCCCCTCATGGACTCTGGTTTCAGAAATGCGGATATCCAGATCAACTTGTGGCAGTAGCTGGGTGTTGTCTGTGCTGGTGCTGACCAGGTTCAGATTCACATCAGGATGGGCATGCGAGAATGCGGTCAAATGCGGGGCAATATGGCGATGGGTAAAGCCAGGCGGCGCGCTGATGGTTAGTGGGCCCTTCAGGCGGCCTGTTTCTTTGGCAAGGGTGGTTTCAATATCATCAATTTCATCCAGAATGGTCTGGCATTTCAGCAAATATAGCTCGCCCATCTCGGTCAGGCGGGCAGTGCGGGTGGTGCGCTCTATCAGCTGCACGCCCAGCTCTGCTTCCAGCGCGCTTAATTGTTTGGAAATTACCGACGGGGCTAGGCATAGCTGCTCGCCTGCTTTTTTAAATGAACGCAGGTTGGCAATCTGGGTAAATACACGCATTGCCGTCAGCTTATCCATGGTGTTGTTCCTGTTTATTCAGCGGTAATTTAGTGCCGAAATATAACAGGCCAGAGCCAGACTGGCTATCCGCTTGACAGGCCTTGGGCGCGTTTTTATGGACGAGCGGGCGCGGGCAGGGGGCGGGCGATTAAAAAAATGCCAGCAAGCCTCTTTTCAAAATTGACAGACAGGCCGCACAGCATTAGAGAGATAGGTGCATACGCCGTGGGGAGAAATCCCGTTTAGCCCTGTATTGCGGAGGGGTGGCCGAGTGGCTGAAGGCGGCGGTTTGCTAAATCGTTGAAGGAGGAAACTCCTTCCGGGGGTTCGAATCCCTTCCCCTCCGCCATTTCTTTTCAGATGTTTGAAGCTATACCTCAGTTTTGGGTGGGGTGGAGTTGGGACATTTCCGGCCCTTTATGCGCTGCCCTCCTTCTTTCCCAATTATCAATAAGGTTGACGATTTGCGCAAATATATCTGCGGGATAGTAAAGCCCATTTTCATAAAATTGATACAGTAGCAATATTCTCATTGGCATTTAAAAATTTCTTTTCTACCGTTTGGGGATTAGGCACATCTATTCATAGAAAGTTTTTTAACTTTAGTAACCTTTAACAGATATTGGATGTCTTTATGCCAGCGTTGCATCATGAAAATTTGGGCTATCTGTTTGGTGTGATAGCGGTAATGGCCTTTAGCTTGACCCTGCCTATTACCAAATATCCCACCCCTTATTTATCTGTATGGGATATTGGTTTTGGACGCAGCTTTCTGGCTGCTATTGGCGCGTTTATAACTCTTTTGATGTTTGGCAAAGAGATACCATCTCTGAAACAAATTTTTCGATTATGCGTTGCTGCTAGCGGGATTGTGTTTTGTTTCCCTGTTTTTACCGCTGTCGGCATGCAAACTGTGCCATCCAGCCATGGCGGGGTGATTTTAGGTGGATTGCCTCTGGTTACCGCATTATTTGGGTGTTTCTTGTCTGGTGAACGTCCAAGCTTGCTGTTTTGGACAGTGGCGTTATGCGGATTCCTTGTCATTGCTATTTATGCAGTACTCAATGCTGGCAGTCTGGAGGATTTGGCGCTCTATCAAGGGGAGCTGGCCCTGTTGGGGGCGGTTCTGTTTGCCGGGCTAGGTTATGCACAAGGGGGGTGCTTGCCAGAGAATTAGGCGGGTGGCAGGTAATTTGTTGGACACTGGTTTTTTCCCTACCTCTTTTATTGCCGCTGACATTAATTTTTAGCGACTGGTCAAACTTTCAGTCCATGACCTTTTCTGGTTGGGTAGCTTTTGCGTTTTTGGCGCTGGTTAATTCCCTGGTCGGATTTTTCTTTTGGTACCAAGCTCTTGCACTTGGCGGGATATCAAAAATCAGCCAAATACAGCTTTTGCAAACATTCTTTACCTTTTGTTTTGCGGCTCTTTGGCTAGGAGAGATTATCACCTCATTGATGGTGTTTTTCCTGCTTATTACCTTAGTCATTGTTTGGCTAAGCAAAAAAATTCCAGTTACAGATTCGCAGGGATAATGACAATGGCCCATCAAATATCGGCTAATAAATCTGCATCTGTGCTACCTAGGCCGAGCGTGATATAAATATCCCGCACCAGATGGTGCAGTTTTGTGGATTCCAGTCTGGTGGTCATTATGCTATCTCCAGCTCTTCCAGCAACGCCGCATAGGCCGCCCCATGCATATCTTTATCCTTTGTTGTGCCTTGAATATGCGGGCGTGGCAGGCTGAATTTAATGACCTGTAAATCAGCGATATCAAACCGCTTTATCTGGGCTTCATCTGTCTGAAATAAGGCCGCTATGGTGGCGGTCGCCAAACGGTCGCGGACATAGGTGAAATTATCTTCATCAAAACAGAAAATATCCAGCGTAAGCCAGAATGGTCCGGCATTTTTGGACCTGATTTTGCGGACCTTGTGGCGAAGTGCTGTCATCGGCCTAACTTTCTATAATATCCAGCCGAAAGATACAGAGGGGGTCATCTATCGCCATAATATGATGCAGGCAAAATTCATAGCTGGCGCCCCTGTTCATCTCCGGCGGTGAAAAAGGAAAGGCAAAGGTCGGCATTGGCTCATGCGGGGTCAGCGGCAGATGCAATAAATCAGGGTTCAGCAATTTCGCCGCCTCATTCGCCTGCTGCTGTGTGGGGCTGGTAAATATAGCCATCACCCCGACCTCGCCAGCGCTAACCTCCCGATTTTCACGGGCACCCCAATTTTCATAGGCGCCCCGATTTTCAAGGGAACCCAGGGTCGCATTACGTCCAATAACCCGCAGCTCCAATTTCGTATCGCTCAGCCCGTTCCGGGCCGCTTTTTTCTGGAACGATGCGGTAAGGGCGGCTACCCAGTCCTCTATATGTTCGCGGTAATGGGCATCCCGCACCAAAACAAAGGATACGGTCTGATACCCGGCCCGCCTGGCGGCTTCCAATTTCACAGTATAGGGAGTGGTGTCATGCCAGATGCTGCCCTCTACACGCACCGATACGTCATCAAGGGCGGTGTAATGGGCTTCGCGTACATCCAGCCAGCCCCCTGGTTCGTGCAAAATATAGGGATCCGCATTCTCATATAGCATATGTGCAGATACGGTATAGGGTGTGGCTGCGGTATCCTTGGCAAGCGGGGTGATGGTAAAGCCGGTTTCATCAAAACGCATCAGGATTACACCTGAATTGGGGTTGGTGGTAGCCAGCGCGCCGCATTCTGCGATTTTTGCACCATGCCATGCGGCTCCTTTATGACAGCCTCGCGCAATGGGCAGTGCGGCAATAATGGCGGTGTCTGTCGCCCGCCCGGCAATAATGATATCGGCGCCGCTGGCCAGGGCAGCCTGAATTTGCTCTATGCCTGCCAGCGCGACAATATTTGTAGTTTGCTCCACTATTTCGATATCCAGATCTGG
>JBMHCK010000047.1:0-3124 GCA_049889955.1 Puniceispirillaceae bacterium (SeqCode) | reverse complement strand
CCCTATATTGCCAAAGTGCTGACCGTTCCGCGCACTTTTCTTATTCCCTTTATTTTGTTTTTCACATTGATGGGCGCTTATATTGGCCAGAATAATGCCACCGAATTACTATTTCTTGTCGGGCTAGGGGTAGCGGCAACGATTTTGCGCTTTGCGTCTTTCCCGCTTGCACCTTTATTAATCGGGTTTATTCTGGGGCCCATGCTAGAGGATAATTTTTCCCGTGCTACCCAGCTTTATGACGGGGTTAGCTTTATCTGGGAGCGACCCATGACAGCGGTATTATTATGTGTTGCTGTCTTGTTGATTGTGCTACCTGCCATGCGTTCACGCGGGGCCGCAAAGAAACAGGCTAAGGGATAGGCATATATGCTTTCTGGCATCCGGGTTCTCGATCTAACAAATGTTCTGGCTGGACCCTTTTGCTGTCATCAACTGGCCCATATGGGGGCAGAAGTTATCAAAATAGAGGCGGTTGGACGCGGCGATCTAGCGCGTCAGCTTGGCGCTGACAAGCAGCTAAGTGCCGCACAGATGGGCATCTCTTTTCTGGCACAAAATGCTGGCAAAAAATCGCTTACCCTTGATTTGAAATCAGATAAGGGCAATGAGATTTTTTACCAGCTGGTTCAAGGTGCAGATGTGGTTATCGAAAATTTCAGACCCGGTGTTATGGCACGTCTTGGCCTGGATTACCCAGTGCTGAAAGAGCTGAATCCGCAGCTGGTTTATTGCGCAATTTCGGGCTTTGGCCAGACTGGTCCGCTTAGCCCGCGCCCGGCATATGACCAGATTATTCAAGGGCTTTCCGGGGTGATGAGCATTACAGGAAAGTCAGAAGATGACCCGCTTCGGGTGGGGTTTCCATTGGCAGATACTATTGGTGGGCTGACCGCAGCAATGGCGGTTTCAGCTGCACTTAACAAACGCCCGCGAGGGCAGATGATAGATGTATCTATGCTGGATTCAGTTCTGACCACAATGGGGTGGGTGGTATCAAATTATCTGATTGGCGGTATTCAGCCTGCCCAGCATGGTAACGAAAACACCACCTCGGCGCCGTCTGGAACCTTTCAGACGGCAGATGGGCTGCTGAATATTGCCGCAAATGAAGAACGTCAATGGCAAGCGTTAATCAAACATATCGGATGTCCGCATCTGGCAGAAGATAATCGCTTTGCCACGCGCGATAACCGCAAATTACACCGACAGGCCCTTAGCCATGCGCTTGATCCCTATCTAAGGCAAAAGTCAGCCCCTGAATGGGAGGCAGAATTAACCGATATCGGTATTCCTGCCGGGGTGGTAATGACGGTTCCGGATATTCTGGCCCATCCGCATATTGCCCATCGCGGTTTGCTGTCACAGTTTGATAATGTGCCAGCAGCAGCCGGGCCTGTTTCGGTGATGCGAACAGGGTTTCAAAGCGATGGTCAGCCTGTATCTGTAGATACACCGCCGCCCGTATTGGGGGCGCATAATCACGAGCTGCTGAAAGATTTGGGATATGATGAAGCCGCAATTGCACAGCTTAGTCAGGAGGGCGTTATATGAGCGATGTATCGGATTGGTGGACAACCTCTATTATTGATATGGAACCTGGCCGGATAGAAATTCGTGGGCAGGCTATACAGAACCTTATCGGGCATCTGAGCTTTGCAGAAATGATATGGTTGATGCTGCGCGGAGACACCCCTGGCAAGGGGCAAGCTGAACTGCTAGAGGCGGCGTTGGTTGCGTCGGTAGATCATGGCCCGCAAGCCCCGTCTATTGCGGCTGCGAGGATGGCGGTAACCTGTGGTTTGGGGCTGAATGGGGCGATGGGAACAGCGGTGCATATGCTTGATGATGTGCATGGCGGGGCAGGTCAGCAATTTGTGGTTATGCTGCAAAAATTGGCAAACCAGCCAGAATGGGATAAACAGCGCCTTGCTGAATATTTGGCGATCTACCGGCAGGATATCAATCCCTATATACCAGGTTTTGGTCACCGCTTTCACAAGCCAGTTGACCCGCGCTCGCCGCGCTTGATGGAGTTAGTTGCAAGGGCCCGAAATGAAAATATTGTCGCCGGCCAATTTATGGATATCGCGTTGCGAATTGAAGCAACCCTTGCCGAGATGAAAGGCAAGCCTGTACCGATGAATATTGATGGGGCTACAGCGGTGATATATGCAGAGCTTGGCTTTGCCCCAGAACAGGCCAGAGGGCTGTTTTGTTTGTCTCGCTCGGTAGGGGCGATGGCACATGGGTATGAGCAAATGCAGCAGGGCGGGAGAAATAAGGGGCCAACCCCACCACAGTATCGCTGGCGGTATAAGCCAGAATAAACACCTTTTGCTTTATAGAGCCATTACTTTCGATGTTGCAGCCCGTCTTTCCAGTTAAAATAGCTGGCTTTTGGGGTACGTTTTTGCGTCTCGAAATCAACATGGACCAGACCAAATCTTTTATCATAGCCAAATGCCCATTCATAATTATCTAGCAATGACCAAGCAAAATAACCTCGTATCGGGCAGCCTCGTTCTAACTGTTTTTCTATCTCTGCCAAATGGTCCGAAAAATAGGCTGTTCGATCTGCATCATTTACTTGCCCTGCGTTGACTCTATCGGCATTTGCCATGCCATTTTCTGTAATATATATCGGCAGGCCCGGCGCAATTTCTGTTGCCAGACGGTTCAGGAAAAATCCCAGCCCTTGTGGGTCAATTTCCCAACCCATATCGGTCTTTGGCAGGTCGCCGCGGATACATGCAAAGCCAAAATGCGGTTCTTTGGCATCAGGGGTTATCACAGAACGGGTGTAGTAATTTACTCCCGCCCAATCTAGTGGCGCTTGAATAACCGATAAATCATCCTCATAGTTTTCTGGTAAATGCGGGCCCAAAATGGCAAGCACATCATCTGGATAATGCCCGCTAAAAATTGATTCTTCAAACCAACGGTTATACAGCCCATCAAACAGGCGGGTCAGGCGGTGTGTTTGTGGGCTGTCATCCGCGGGTACGCCATATTCCTTGTTCAGCACACATCCCAGATTTTTATGACCATATCCGCGCATCACATCAATCGACAGGCCATGAGCCAATTGAATGAAATGCATGGATTTGGCGGTGGCTGACAG
>JBMHCK010000046.1:0-5872 GCA_049889955.1 Puniceispirillaceae bacterium (SeqCode) | reverse complement strand
TGGTGAAGACAAAATTCTGGATAGCTGATACAGATAGGCCCCATGGAACAACCGCCTCTACCGCAATTACCGCCTGTTGCTGTCTCATTCGATGACGGTATTTTGCGAGCTACCGAATTTGGTGATGTGTATTTTTCTGCTGAAGATGGTTTGGCCGAAAGCCGCCATGTATTTTTGCACGGCAATGGCTTGCCGGACAGGCTGAAGGATGCTCCGTCTCTGGTGATTGCGGAAACCGGGTTTGGCACTGGCCTTAATCTGCTGGCACTATGCGCGGCGATACAGGCATCTGCCAGCTCTTGCCAGATAGACTATATCAGCTTTGAGGCAGCGCCATTAGAGGCTACAGACGCGGCGCGTGCCCACGCCGCCTTCCCGCAGATTGCCGCCCTGTCTGAGCAATTAATAGGGCAGTGGCCACGCCGCTGGCATGGGGTGCATCGCTTATCCCTGCTGGGTGGGCAGGTGCGGGTACAGCTGCATTATGGTCAGGCCCAAGAAAGCTTGCCGCGCTTATCCTTTGCAGCCGATATGTGGTTCCTGGATGGATTCTCACCCGCAAAAAATCCGCAGCTTTGGTCGCAGCGTCTCTGCTCGGAAATTGGCCGCCTGTCGAAAAAAGGCGCAACATTGGCAACCTTTACCGTTGCCCGTCAGGTACGCACCCATTTGACCGAGGCTGGTTTCGCACTAGAGAAATCCCCCGGATTTGGCCGAAAACGCGATATGCTAAAAGGGGTATATACTAAGGGGTTTGCCCGTCCCAAAGCAGCATCCGCACAACAGGTTGCGGTGATTGGTGGCGGCATTGCCGGCGCCGCCATGGGCCATGCGCTGGCTGAACGCCGCATACCGCATTTTATTCTGGAACAGGCAGATGAAGTGGCCACCGCTGCCTCTGGCAATCCGTTGGGGTTGCTGGTGCCTTTTTTAAGTGTTGGCGATATGCCAGCGGCGCGATTATCGATTTCGGCGCTGGCAGATGCCCGTGCTTTTGCAGATAACCATCAGCTGATTAAATCTTCTGGGGTTATCAGCCTTGATTTTTCCGACCGTAAAGCAGCCCGGCAATCCAAATTAGCCTCTCAGGGCTTTTCAGAAGATTTGGCTGTTTATCTGGATAGGGCCGAGGTTGAACAAGTGAGCGGTCTGGATATTGGGCTGGGCGGGCTGTATCACGCCGCAGGCGGGGTAATCTCGCCGCGTGCCTATTGCGATGTGCTGTTATCGGGCAGTCCTGTTCACACTAGCTGCCAGGTGACAGGCATATCGGGAGGGGAACAGGCCTGGCACATACAGTGCCAGGATGGCAGAATTTTTGAAGCCAGCCATATAATATATTGTGGTGGGGTAGCGACCCCGCACTTGCTGGGTTCGTCTGATATTCCAGACAGGCAGTTTCAGATAACTTCCGGCCAGCTAAGCTATATGCCAGCAGATAGCCGCCTGTCAGCGTTGAAAACAGCCCTGAATTATTCTGGCTATTTGCTGCCATCTGATAGCAATATGCAAATTGCGGGGGCTGGATTTGACCCGCATGACAGCGATATTGTCACCGCACAGGGGCATCTGCAAAACCTTGAATTAATGCCGGAAACATTGCGCAGCCTGACACCCGCCCCAGACAGTTTTTCTGGCAGACGGGCCTTGCGCCTTGCTGTTGCAGACAGGCTACCTCTGGCTGGTCAGATCAGCCCAAATAGATATGTGCTAACCGCCCTCGGGGCGCGTGGGTTGACCCTGGCGGGGTTCCTGGCGCATAGCCTGGCCTGCCGAATTGCGGACACGCCTGATTTTCTGGACGGGCCATTAGCCGCAGCCCTACAGCCAGACAGATTGAAAATGTAACAAGCTAAATGTGGCCGTTAGCACGCACTGCTTTTTTAAGAGATCACAATAAATCTATTGCGCGATAAAGCTCACCCTGAGAGGTGCAGGCAGCACTTAACATCCATACAAAAGCAGGGGCGATAGTAGCTGGATCTGGCAGATTATCTGCCTTTTCGCCTGGAAAGGCGGCGGCCCGAAGGGCGGTTTTCGTACCGCCCGGATTCAACATATTAATCCTCAGATTAGTTTGTTCGCTCTCTGCGGCCCAGGTTCTGCCCATCGCTTCCAGCCCAGCTTTGGATACCGCATAGCCACCCCAAAAGGCATGCGCGCCATGTGCAGTACCACTGGATACCAGAACGGCTCTGCCAGCCTCTGATTGTCGCAGCAAACTGTCAAACGCGGCAATTTGATGCCAGATAGATACCAGATTGATATTAATTGTGCGTTCAAAAATTTCAGCATCAATATGCGGCATGGGCGCCATCTGTCCCAGCTGCCCTGCATTAGCTACAAACCCATCCAGCCGTCCCCAACGGCTGGCAATCGCCTGGGCAAGCCGCGGCATCGCCTCATGATCACTTTGATCCAGCTCAACAATGGTGGAATGTCCGCCAGCCTGGCGAATGTCATCATCCAGCTCTTCAAGGCCAGCAACGGTTCGTGCCGTGATGATCAGCTCTGCCCCAGCTGCTGCACAGGCCAGCGCAGCCGCCCTGCCGATACCGCGGCTAGCCCCGGTGATCAGGATAACTTTATTGGATAAATCTTGTGACATGGGTCGAATAAAGCCTTTAATTATCGGTTGAAAATTACCGCTATTCTAGCCGATTTTTTTATAGCTGGAATCGGTAACAGGATACTCTCCGGTAAAACAGGCATCACAGAATTGTGGCAAGCTCTGATTGCGTGCATGCTCTCCCATTGCCCGATACAGCCCATCAATGGAAATAAAGGCAAGGCTATCGGCGCCAATTTCAGAACACATTTCTGCAACCGATAATTTGGCTGCCATTAATTTATCTTTTTCCGGCGTATCCACCCCATAAAAACAGGGGTTAGTGGTTGGCGGGCTGGCAATCCGCATATGTACAGACCTAGCGCCAGCTTCCCGCATCATCGTTACAATTTTGCGCGAAGTTGTCCCTCTGACAATAGAATCATCAACCAGAATCACATCCTTGCCAGAAACTATTTCGGAATTGGCATTATGTTTCATCATAACACCAGAGGTACGGCCAGCCTCGGTAGGCTGAATAAAGGTCCGCCCGACATAATGATTGCGGATAATTCCCAGCTCAAACGGAATGCCGGATTGCTGGGCATAGCCAAGCGCGGCTGGCACACCTGAATCCGGAACAGGCACAACCAGATCAGCGGCAACATGGGCCTCTTTGGCCAGCTCGCCGCCAATATCTTTACGCGCCTGATAAACAGACCGCCCTTCAAGAGAGGAATCCGGGCGGGCAAAATAAATATATTCAAAAATACAAAAACGCGAAGGCTTTTCGGTGCTAATCTTTTGGCTGGTTATCCCGTCTTTGGAGATCACAACCATTTCGCCTGGCTCTATATCGCGAATATATTCAGCGCCTATAATATCCAGCGCACAGGTCTCTGAGGCAAGAATATATGCCTCTCCCAATTGTCCTAGGATTAGCGGGCGGATACCATTTGGATCGCGCACGCCGATCAGCTTGTCATCTACCACACTTACCAGCGCATAAGCCCCGGCAACCTGTTGCAACGCTTCTACCAGCCTGTCTACCGGCTCATTTTGATGTGAACGTGCCACCAGATGAATAATCACCTCGGTATCGGTGGTTGATTGGAACAGGCTGCCTGTCTCTACCAGGCTAGTCCGCAGGCGCTCGGCGTTAATCAGATTGCCATTATGGGCAATTGCAAAGCTGCCAAACCCCATCTCGGTCAAAAAGGGCTGAATATTGCGAACTTCATTAAGGCCAGTTGTTGAATAGCGATTATGGCCTATCGCCACATGCCCTTTCAGATCATTTAGGGTTTTAGAGCCAGCACTGAAATTCTCGCCAACATGCCCGATACCTTTAAAAGAATTGAAATTTGTACCATCAAAGCTGACCATGCCGGTAGCTTCCTGACCGCGATGCTGTAAGGCATGCAAGCCCAGTGCGGTTAATAAATGCGCTTCATTATTTCCATAGATACCGAATACAGCACATTCTTCTTGCAAGCTGTCTTGCGAATGCCCGTCTGTTGCAGGCGGATCAGCTAGTCGTTTCATCATGTCATTAAACCGGTATTTGAACGCACAATTTTAACTCGGACAGACCCTACCATACCCTGTAACGGGCGTCTATCATGACAAGCGTTGAGCAGTTGAAAAAAACCAAATTTGAGGCGGTGCAGGAGATGCTGTGTATCCTACAGCTTTTACTGTTCTGCTATTGTTCATCTGCCAGCAGGTTTAGCTTGTCTGAGGCGGTTTCGGCGCCTGTGCTTAAAGATTGTCCGATCGTATCATCCAATGTTGGTCTTTCCATATCCAGCTCAATCGCCTCAAGATTATCGGTAAGTGAAGTTGGCAGAAAGGTGCTTGCCTGTATCGATCGGACAAGGCTGCTGATATAGGGGCCGCTCTGGCTGGATAGGATACCATCTTGCAGGTCTGTTTCCTTGCCGGCATAGATAACGCAGCCGCTATAGACAATCATTGAAAACAAAATGCCGCGCAAAATCCCGAACAGAATGCCAAACCAGGTATCCAGCGCGCCTAGCCCGGCACGTTTTAATCCAGGCGATATGAGCGAGGCCAGAATAAACCAGATAACCACAGAGGCCGCAAAAGGAAGCGCCCACGCCAGAATTTCGGTTAGCCCCTCAACCTTTAAAAAGCTTGATAGCCATTCTGTCATGGCAGGGGCGCTGGTTACCGCGATAAAGACCGCGATTACCCATCCTGCTAGCCCCAGAAATTCGCGTGTCATGCCGCGCAGCATTGAAAATATCGCCGATATACTGATGATAATCAGGACAATATAATCAAAATAGGTTAGGCCGCTAAAATCAAAAGCAGGCATTATTTATATCCCCTGGCGTGTTTGCAGCCCCATAGACCTGCAATACTGATTGCCAGAATATAGCATGTAAGCTGGTGCCTGCAGAAGTTTTTTCATAACTAAAACCGCCCTGAAAGCAGGTCAATAAAGTCGGAAAGATTATCTGGCTGAGTCGTCGAGATGCCAGAAGGAGGGCGAATTTTCTTGCTAAATTTTGGCATAAATCCTTGCTCAAACCCCAGCTTTGCTGCTTCTTTCAGGCGTGTTTCGGCTTGCGGTACCTGTCGTAATTCAGCCGATAGGGCTACCTCGCCAAAAAATACCGCACGGGCGGGCAGGGGCTTTGCACTCACAGAAGATACCAGCGCGGCGGCTACCGCCAGATCGGCAGCGGGTTCGGCGATACGCAATCCCCCCGCTACATTCAAAAAGATATCGCGTCCAGATAGCGGTACCCCGCATCTGGCTTCCAGAACCGCGGTCAACATCGCCAGCCTGCCAGAATCCCAGCCCACCACATTACGGCGCGGGCTGGCCAGAGAAGAAGGCGCAACCAGCGCTTCTATTTCTACCAATAAAGGGCGGGTGCCTTCCAGCCCGGCAAATACCGCAGTGCCAGCCACATTATGTTGGCGCTCGCCTAAAAATAACTCTGACGGGTTTGGCACTTGCTGCAACCCTTGCTCGGACATTTCAAACACACCTATTTCATCGGTGGCCCCGAAGCGGTTTTTAACCCCGCGCAGAATACGGAAATGATGCGATCTGTCGCCTTCAAAATAGAGTACGCAATCCACCATATGCTCTAGCACACGCGGGCCAGCAATAGCGCCATCTTTGGTGACATGCCCAACAAAGACAATGGCAGCATCGCTGGATTTGGCTGCACGGATCAGCTCATGGGCGGCGGCACGTACTTGCGATACGGTACCTGGCGCACTTTCCAGATTGGGGACATACATAGTCTGGATAGAATCGATCACCAGTAAATCCAGATCCGGCGT
>JBMHCK010000045.1:0-22572 GCA_049889955.1 Puniceispirillaceae bacterium (SeqCode) | reverse complement strand
GGCAATTCGGACACAGAAGACAAACCAAAATGGTCCAGAAATGCCGCGCTGGTTCCCCATGTCAGGGGCCGGCCAGGGGTGCGGCGGCGCCCGCGCGGCCGTATCCATTCCAGCTCCAGCAGAATATCAATAGTGCCGCGTGACAGGCTAATGCCTCTAATCTCTTCTATTTCGGATCGGGTGATAGGCTGATGATAGGCAATAATTGCCAATACTTCCAGCGCGGCTCTGGAAAGCGGTTTTTGCACCGGCCGCTCCAGGCTAAGATGGGCAGCCACATCTGCGCGGGTCCGAAAGGCCAAAGATTGCTCTATCACCTTAAATTCTATGCCTGAACGTTCATCATATCGAGACTGAATTATATCAATAATTTCTGCTAGTTCTGTTTCCTCATTTAAGTAAGGTGACAGCTTTTTAAAGGCAACAGCTTCAGCAGAGGCAAAGACCAGCGCTTCAATGATCCGCGCCCGTTCCAACAGGCTTAATCCTGAATCCATTTTGGGCTCTGATGGGGCATTTATCGGGGCATCTGTTGTTTGGCTCATCTAGGCCTGCTCCTTCATGCGAAGATAAAGTGGGGTGTAATTTCCAGATTGGCGCAAGGTTATTCGCCCATCTTTTGCCAGTTCCAGACTGGCAACAAAATGCGACGCCATAGCCGAGCGCCGATCCATCGGGTCTTTTAACTCTGGCGGCAGGAAATGTTCAAGCTGGGTCCATCCTGGTGTTTTTGGCAATAGTCGTCCTAAACGGGCGGCCGCTTCCTGTACCGAATACAGGCGGGTTGCCGCAATGGTCAGCATTTGGGCTTCTTCTGCTGAACGAATATCCCCATAGGCCTGTATCAGGTCAAAAAGTCTGGCCTGCCATACAATAGATACCCGGCCTTCAAATTCTTCTGGCTGTCCGCGTACCAACCGATCTTTGCCCAAAACTGGCAAGCTGGCCAGTCGTTTCGAGGCTGATTGCATCGCCTCCAGTCGAACCAGTTGAAACCGTAACGCATCAGTCATATCTATCGCGTCATCTGCTTGTTCTGGTTCCGGGTCTGGCAGTAAGAGACGGGATTTCAAAAAGGCAAGCCATGCCGCCATCACCAGATAATCTGCGGCCACTTCCAGATTCAGCTTTCGGGCGGAGGCTATATAGCTCAGATATTGCTCGGCTAGCGGCAGGATGGCTATTTTGCCTAAATCTACCTTTTGTTCACGTGCCAGACTAAGCAACAGATCGATAGGCCCCTCAAAACCATCCAGATTAACAAATAAAGACAGCTGTTCAGCAGGCTCCTTGCCCCCTGCTCCCTGCTCAAATTCTGTATCTGTTAGATCATCTGACATCATTGTGTGCTTTGTGTTTTGCGAACAATACAATCCTGACCCGCTCTTTTCAGCGCATCACAAATTGCTGCTGCTTCCTGGGCTGGCATCTGGCTGGTCATCACCCGCCAGAATTTTCCGCCATCTGCCTTTTCGATTAAATTTGACGAGAGGGTATATCCATTAAGGCGTGCTTTATGCTTTTCTGACAATAGCGCGGCGGCTGTATCCGCCCGCTTTTGGGTTTGAAAGGCGGCAAGTTGAATTTGCCGTGCTGGCCCCTCTATAACAGGCTTCTTTTTTGCCGGTACAGGCGGTTTTGCTACCGGCACGGCCGCGGTTACTGGTGCTTTTACCTGTTCGGCAGCTGGCTCGTCTTTAGGTTCTGCTGCCGCCTCAGAGGCCGGCTCTGATTTCTTATCCTTATCCCCCACTGATACCGCAGCAGGCTGGCTATCTGATGTGGCTAACGGGGTTGCAATAACGCTCTCAGTTTCAATTTTTCTGGAGGGTTTTTCTGGTGACACCTCTGTATTTGCTGCAGACAGGCGGGTCAGATCAACCGCTTCTTCTGCCTGATTTTCCTCAGCCAAAGGCACAGGTGGCGGCTCTGGCAGATCATCTTTCAGGCTGATGGTCTCTGCCTCTTCAGCCTCTGCCTCTCCCTTATCCAGATAGTTCATAAAACGGGAATCCTGATGGGCGATTTTCTGTCCCCCCTCCTCGGATGGCCGAACCTTATAGGGGGTGTCATCCCCTTTTAAATAAACGATATCATCTGCATTTTTCAGCGGCGGCATGACAAATAAAGTGCCAATGATACCAGCGGCCAGCAGGATGCCAACCCCAGCTAGCAGAAGAAAAAGACGACGCGATTTGAATATCTGCAACATCGTAATTACATTTCCGTCGGCGCGTTAACACTCAAAAGATTAAGCCCTACTTGCAACACATGCACAGATGCCTGTACAAGGCTAAGCCTGGCTTGGGTTAGGCCAGCATCTGACTCAATGATAAACCGTAATGACGGGTCTTCGCGTCCGGCGGTCCATAACCCATGAAAGGATGCGGCTAATTCAATCAGATAAAAAGCTATTTTATGCGGCTCGTGGCTTTTTGCGGCCGAGCGAACCAGTTGCGGCCAGCTTACCAGCTGTTTTATCAGCTTGACCTCATGGCTGGCCTTTAACTGGCTGTAATCTGCGCCCTGCAAGTCTGGCAGATTTTCCTGTCGTAGTACCGAACACCCTCTGGCATGGGCATATTGAACATAGAAAACCGGATTTTCGCGGCTTTTTTCGGTAACTTTGGCATAATCAAATTCCAGTGTTTGATCATTCCGGCGCGTTAACATGATAAAGCGCATAACATCTGCACCTACCGCTTCCATTACATCGCTTAAGGTCACAAAGGTCCCTGCCCGTTTAGACATTTTAACTGGCTTGCCTTTATCTAGCAGTGATACAAGCTGGCATAATTTTACATCCAGCATATTTATCTGGCCCGAAATCGCCTGCGTTGCTGCCTTCATGCGCTTTACATAGCCGCCATGATCCGCACCCCATACATTGATCAAGGCGCCGCCAGTACGCTGTAACTTGTCGTCATGATAAGCCACATCCGAGGCAAAATAGGTCCAACTGCCATCTGATTTTTGCAAGGGCCTGTCAATATCATCGCCAAAATCGGTTGCCCGGAACAGCAATTGCTCGCGCGCTTCCCAATCATCCGGTAGCTGGCCTTTTGGCGGTTCCAGAACGCCGCGATAAACCAGCTTGTCTGATTGTAATTTATCAATGGCTTTTGCTACACTGCCAGCCTCTACCAGGGCCCGCTCAGAGCTGTAAATATCCATGCTAATGCCAAGAGCGTGCAGGTCCGCCTTAATGCCCTGCATCATCTTATCGATGGCAAAAGCCCGTATCACTGGCAGATAGCTATCCTCATCCTGATCTTTCAGCTTATCCCCATATTCCTGTACCAGGGCCGTGCCGACCTCTTTAAGATATAATCCCGGATACAGCCCCTCGGGGATAGTAATCCCCTCCTCACCCAAGGCCTCGCAATAGCGCAGATAGGCGGAATGTGCCAGCACATCTACCTGCGCCCCGGCATCGTTTATGTAATATTCGCGGCAGACCGTAAAGCCGGACCATTCCAGCAAATTAGCAAGAGCGTCGCCAAATATTGCCCCTCTGGCATGGGCCGCATGAAGCGGGCCTGTTGGATTAGCGGACACAAATTCAACATTCACAGCCGCCCCGCCGCCCATATCATTGCGCCCATAAGCCTTGCCCTGCTCTAAAATAGCGTGCAGTTCCTGGGCCCAGCGGCCTGGTACCAGGCGAATATTGATAAACCCGGGTCCTGCAATCTCTACCGCCGCCACATCCTCGCGCGCGCTCAGCTTTTCAGCAAACAAATCTGCCAAATCACGTGGCTTCATTCTGGCCTGTTTGGATAGCACCATCGCCGCGTTACAGGCCAGATCGCCATGGCTGTCTTCGCGGGGCAATTCCACCACGATTTTGCTGGTATCTGTCTGGTCCGGCTTTGCGATAGCACCGGAATTGATCATCTCATCATATGCGGTGAGGATATAGTCTTCGAAATCACTGAAAATATTCATTTTAACTGAGAATTGGCCCGGTTTCAAAAATGCGTTCATACTCTAATAGCGCATAGCGGTCCGTCATGGAAGCCAGATAGTCCGCAATTACGCGTGCTTTATGCTTTTCATCCCCACTCGCCGCCAATTTTTGCCAGTCTGTAGGTAATAAATTTATCTCTTCACTAAATCTTTGGAACAATGCTGCTAGTGCTTTTCTGGACTTGCTGGTCATCCGGTTCACCTTGTAATGGCGCCAGCTATTGGTCATCAGAAAATCGCGCAACACCCGCAAATCCGTTGCCGCCTGTGTGCTATGCCCGATAACAGCTTGGCCAGCATGGCGAATATCATCAGCTGTTTTTGGTGCAAAATCAGCTAGTAATTGAGACGAATAGATTAACAAATCCTGCACAAAATGACTGATCAGGCGGCGGGTCAACTCATGGGTTAGCCGCCCCATCGGCAACAGGCCATATTCTGATTTTAATTCAGCCAGAATACGCCCTACCACTGGCAGATCGGCTATTTGGTCCAAAACCAGCAATTCTGCCCGCAGCGCATCATCAAAATCATGCGACAGATAGGCAATATCATCAGACAGATTGGCGATTTGCGCTTCGGCAGTTGGAAATAGCTCTAAATCCAGGCCCCATTGAGCATCCAAATCTTTGATAGTTTGCCGCAGACTGTGTTTATCCTGTCCAGCCTTTAATAGGGGGCCATTATGTTTTAGCACGCCATCTATCGTCTCAAAGGTCAGATTTAGTCCGTCAAACCGTGCATAGCGATGTTCCAGCAAGGTCAGCACCCGCAAGGATTGCTCATTATGATCAAAGCCGCCAAAATCCTGCATGGCGATATTCAGCGCATCTTCGCCAGCATGACCAAAAGGCGGATGCCCCAGATCATGTGCAAGGGCAACGGCCTCGGCAATATCTTCGTTCAGCCCCAGCGCCCGTGCCATGGTTCGGGCGATTTGTGCCACTTCCAGAGAATGGGTTAAGCGGGTGCGAAAATAATCACCCTCATGATACAGAAAAACCTGAGTCTTATGTTTTAGGCGGCGAAAGGCGACAGAATGAATGATACGGTCCCGGTCGCGCTGAAACGGGCTGCGGGTGGCGATGCTGGAATCATCCTTATCCGAAGCGCTCCCCTCTTCTAGCAGCCGACCTTTTTGCGAATGAAAACAGCCATAGGCAGCTAATTTTGGTGTAATGGGTGATGTAGCCATGACATCCTCATCCAGTGGCAGGACTTGATTTGTTCGTGCGCACCCCTCATATTCAAAATAGAGGTGCGTGTTGCGTGATCCAAGCTATCCAATGCACTTCCCACTCTATCAGGGTCCAGACAGATATGACAGAAATAAGCACATCTTCTTTGAGAGAAAATACCGCGCCTTTCTCGCTGACACAAGCGGCAGCCAGCCGTATTTCTGTGTTGCTGGAAGCAGAGGAAAAGCCCTATTTCAGGGTGCGTGTGGATGGTGGTGGCTGTTCCGGCTTTCAATATAAATTCGATTTTGATACCGAAAAGCAGCCAGAGGACCTGGAATTGTGCCAGCATGGGGTCTCGGTATTAGTAGATGATTTATCGCTTGGCTTTCTAGGCGATGCCCAGCTGGATTATGTTGAAGAGCTGGTAGGCTCTTACTTCAAAGTTGAAAATCCTAATGCCACCGCCTCTTGCGGGTGCGGCACTTCTTTTTCTATCTAAGTGAGTTGATATGATGCGCGTTGCGAGCTGGAACGTAAATTCCCTAAAGGCACGTCTGGAACATGTGCTGGATTATTGTCGTGCCGGGCATACAGATTGTTTGATGCTGCAAGAGCTGAAATTAAGTGATGAGAATTTCCCGCATCAGGCCTTTGCCGATATAGGGTGGAACAGCGTCTGTCATGGCCAGAAAACCTATAATGGCGTAGCAATTCTCTCTCCTTTTGAGATAACAGATGTGGTGCGTGGTCTGCCGCATTTAACACCGGAGGATAGCGAGGATATTCAGTCCCGCTATATTGAGGCAACGGTGAATGGGGTTCGATTGGGGGCAATCTATCTGCCAAATGGCAACCCCTGCCCGGGTCCAAAATTTGACTATAAATTACAATGGATGGCCCGGCTGGAGGCACATGCCAAGACGCTGTTAGCTGGCGAGATGCCAGTAATTTTGGCAGGTGATTATAATGTCATGCCGCAAGCTATTGATTGTTATGATCCTGCAAGCTGGCAAGGAGATGCCTTATGGCACCCCGAGAGCCGAGCCGCCTTTTTCCGCCTTTCCCATTTAGGCTATACAGATGCGATACGGGCTATTCATCCAACCGGCGCACAATATAGCTATTGGGATTATCAGGCAGGGGCCTGGCCACGTGATAATGGTATCAGGATTGACCATTTAATGCTGTCTCCAGAAGCGGCGGATAAATTGGTGAATGCCGGGGTAGACAGGGCCCCGCGCGGGCTGGAACGCCCATCTGATCATACACCTGTCTGGGTAGAGATGGCGATAGATAGTGCCGCAGCTGCATAACCCCATTTCGATATATATTGGGCTGGTTGCATAGCTCCTTAGCAATCCACTCTGGGTTGGTTGTTTTAATTTTTACAGGTTCCTTCTGTTTGTTAAGTATATTTTAAATTTTCTAAAATATATCAACTACATAACAGATATTTCAGAATCGCTATGGCAGAAGCAGTTCTTTCAAAAATCACGCCAGAAGCATCAAAAAAGCTAGCCTCTGTGAAGACGGAATAACTGTCAATGAAAAGCACATTTGAAAAATAAAAAAGCAGGGTATTACCCCTGCTTTTAATTTTTTTATTTATCATCCTGGCCTTTAGATATCGGCATAAACATGCGTTTCTGCCTTACCGCCTGGCTGGGTAATTGCCCCTTTTTCTGCAGAACCAACAGTTTGAGCATATTTCCAAATCGCCCCGGACTGATAATCTGTCTCACGTGGCTTCCAATGTTTGCGCCGTTCTGCCAATTCTTCGTCACTTAAATCGACGCTGATATCCCCTGATTCCGCATCAATGGTGATCATATCCCCGTCCTTTAGCAAACCAATAGGCCCGCCAACGGCTGCTTCTGGCCCTACATGGCCGATACAAAAACCACGTGTTGCTCCAGAAAAGCGGCCATCGGTGATCAGCGCAACCGTATCGCCGGCACCCTGACCATAAAGGGCGGCAGTTGTTGCCAGCATCTCACGCATACCAGGCCCGCCTTTTGGTCCTTCATAACGGATAACCAGCACTTCACCTTCTTTGTAATCACGAGTTTCAACCGCTTTAAAGGCATCTTCCTCGCAGTCAAAACAGCGTGCTGGTCCGGTGAATTGCAGCTTCTTCATACCTGCAACCTTTACAATCGCCCCTTCTGGGGCCAGATTGCCGCGCAAGCCTACAACCCCGCCTGTAGGCGATAAGGGAGCGCTGGTTTTATAAACAACATCCTGATCTTCTGGAAAGACAACATCTTCCAGATTTTCAGCAATAGTCTTACCGGTTACGGTAATACAATCCCCATGCAGAAATCCGCCTTCCATCAGGGCTTTCATCAAGATAGGCACACCGCCAACCGCAAACAAATCCTTAGCAACATATTTTCCGCCCGGCTTCAGATCTGCGATATAGGGTGTGCGTTTGAAAATTTCAGCCACATCATGCAAATCAAATTCAATACCGCATTCAGCAGCCAGCGCCGGCAAATGCAGGCCTGCATTGGTAGACCCGCCAGAAGCGGCAACAACGGTTGCGGCATTTTCAAAGGCTCTACGGGTCAGGATATCACGCGGGCGCAGATTATCCCGAATCAAATCCATCACCACACGCCCGGAATGATAGGCATATTCATCGCGGCTTTCATATGGGGCTGGCGCGCCAGCAGAGCCAGGCAAGGCCAGACCAATCGCCTCGGATACACAGGCCATTGTATTAGCTGTAAATTGCCCACCACAAGAGCCAGCAGATGGACAAGCCACACATTCCAGCTCATGCAAATCTTCATCAGACATATTCCCTGCGGCATGCGCGCCAACAGCTTCAAACACATCCTGAACGGTTACATCATTGCCTTTGAATGAGCCAGGCAAGATAGAACCACCATACATGAATACAGAAGGCACATTCAAACGCGCCATTGACATCATCACCCCTGGCAAGGATTTATCACATCCCGCCAGTCCAACCAGCGCATCATAACAATGCCCGCGCATAGTCAACTCGATAGAATCAGCGATTACCTCGCGGCTAACCAGTGAGGCTTTCATGCCTGCATGACCCATGGCAATACCATCGGTTACCGTAATGGTCGTAAATTCGCGGGGGCTGCCAGCATGATCACGCACGCCGCGCTTGGCGGCCTGGGCCTGACGGGCCAATGAAATATTACATGGCGCTGCTTCGTTCCAGGTGGTTGCCACCCCAATAAGTGGCTGATTAATTTCTTCTTCTGTCATCCCCATCGCATAGTAATAAGAGCGGTGCGGCGCGCTTTTTGCGCCAACAGATACATGCCGGCTAGGCAAGTTTGATTTATCAAATACAGGTTTATCACTCATTGGTTTTTCTCTCCTGATAGGGCTTTACATCTCGGCAATAATACGCTGAAGGGCGGCCTTTAAGCCATCTAGACGCGTTTGCCCTTCTTCTAATCTGCGTCGGTTTTCTTGCACAACCTCAGCCGGGGCTTTGGCAAGAAAGCCTTTATTTGCCAGTTTACCCGAAATTTTTGCAACCTCGGCTTCCCCAGCTTTAACCTCTTTTTCCAGCCTTGCTTTTTCTGCACCAAAGTCAAGTATTCCCGCTAGCGGCAGGCCAATATCCATGCCATGCAGGCTGGTCCTGGCTGTACCTTTATCAAAACCACCCTCTTTGTTGCAGGCAATATCTGAAACCCGGGCGAGCCGGCAGATAGCGCTATGCATCGCGGTGATCACGGCTAATTGCTGGTCATCCGCAGCTTTGATATCCAATATAGGCGTAGCCTTTAATGGTACATTCATTTCAGCGCGTATCGTTCTAATTTCACTGATAATATCGGTAACATAATGCAGGCCTGTCTGGCTGTCTGCTGCGGCTGTTTGGGCCGGCCAGCCTTCACCTGCCAGCATCTGTGTATGGCCGAATAATTTAGCGTTTAGCTCTTCGGTAATGAAGGGCATAAACGGGTTCATCAGCTTTAATAGCTGGGCCAAAACAAAGCTGGCCACCTGGCGTGTTTCAACTGAATCTTTCAAAACAGGCTTGATAAATTCAATATACCAATCGCAATAGCGATCCCACACAAAATGATAAATCGCATCAGCCGCTTCATTAAAACGGTATTTATCCACCGCTTCTTCGGTTTTGGCAATCGCGGCATTGAGCTCATGCAAAATCCATCGATTTACCGGCTCTAAAACGGTGTCTGGACAGGCTGGCAATGTGCCATCTGTGGTTACACATTCATTCATTTCCAGAAAGCGTGCCGCATTCCACAGTTTTGTGGTGAAGTTACGATAGGATTCAATGCGGGTTTCGGATAATTTCAAATCCCGACCCTGGGCGGCCATAGCCACCAGCGTAAAGCGCAGCGCATCTGATCCATATTTTTCGGTTAAATCCAGAGGATCCAGAACATTGCCCTTGGATTTTGACATTTTCTGGCCAAATTCATCGCGGACAAGAGCATGAATATACACATCCTTGAACGGCACCTTGCCCTCCATGAAATACATGCCCATCATCATCATTCTGGCGACCCAGAAAAAGATAATATCAAACCCGGTTACCAGCACATTCCCTGGATAATAGCGGCCTAATTCAGGGGTATCCTGTGGCCAGCCTAGTGTTGAAAATGGCCATAGGGCTGAGGAAAACCATGTATCAAGAACATCTTCATCCTGAGTTAACTCTACTGCCTTGCCATAATGGGTGGTAGCCAACTGCACAGCTTCTGCCTCGGTTTCCTCGACAAACACCGTGCCATCTGGCCCGTACCAGACAGGTATCCTGTGGCCCCACCAAAGCTGGCGCGAAATACACCAGGGCTGGATATTTTCCATCCAGTCAAAATAGGTTTTTTCCCAGCGTTGCGGAACAAACTTTGTGCGCCCATCCTTCACCGCCGCGATAGCCGGTTTGGCCAGTTCAGCGGCATTTACATACCATTGATCCATTAACCATGGCTCGATAGCTACCCCAGAGCGATCGCCATGCGGTACGGAATGCATATTCTCTTCGATTTCCCCTAGCGCACCAGCTTCATCCAGCTCTGCCAGTAATTTTTTGCGGGCATCGAACCTGTCCATCCCCTGATAGGCCGCCGGAACATTCTCGTTTAGTGCCGCATGTTGATCAAAGATGTTCAACAATTCCAGATCATGGCGCTTGCCAACTTCAAAATCATTGAAATCATGTGCCGGGGTGATTTTTACCGCCCCTGTACCTTTTTCCATATCAGAATAGCTGTCAGCAACAATTGGAATCGCCCGCCCAACAATTGGCAGCATCACCTGCTTGCCAACCAAATGGGTATAGCGTTCATCGTCTGGATGCACCGCGACTGCCTTATCCCCAAACATGGTTTCCGGGCGGGTGGTGGCAACGGTGATGATCTCGTCACTACCAACTATAGGATAATGCAGCTGCCACATGCGTCCCTGCACTTCGCGCTGCTCAACCTCGAGATCGGAAATCGCGGTGAGTAATTTTGGATCCCAATTTACCAGCCTTTTATCGCGGTAAATCAGCCCATCTTTATGCAGGCGCACAAATACTTTGCGAACTGCCTCGGACAGCCCCTCATCCATGGTAAAGCGGCTGCGCTGCCAATCTGCGCTGACACCAATATGTTTTTGCTGGTTCAAGATGGTACCGCCAGACTGGGCTTTCCATTCCCACACTTTTTCAACAAAGGCCTCGCGCCCTAAATCCCGGCGCGAGAGATTATCTTCGGCAAGCTGGCGCTCCACGACCATCTGAGTTGCGATACCAGCATGGTCCATGCCTGGCTGCCACAGCGCATCAAAGCCACGCATCCGGTGATAACGGATCAAAACATCCTGCAAGGTAAAGGTAAGGGCATGCCCCATATGCAGCGAGCCAGTTACATTCGGCGGGGGCATCATAATTGTGTAGGGTGTTTTCTCCGAGCTTGGATCACACGCAAAAACGCCACTGTTTTCGCTTTTTTCATACCAATGGCGTTCACTTAATTTCGGGTCAAAGTTTTTTTCAAGCATGGGTCCTGACAAGCATCAAAAGGCGGTCAAAAAAATCACCCGCTTCTGTTTACTGTCTCACGGGCACTATCTGTTGCATTCCTAGCCTCTGATCTGGCTGAAAGCAAGGAATCTTCGATAATCTTATCAATATTTTGCGTAATCCAAACAGAAATCTGATTTTTGATTTCCTGCTTGATGAAATCATTCAGCTCCAGCAGATCTGCCTGACTCAGTAGAGCGTTTAGAGTTTCCTTTCCAATTACGGGACTTGGCGTGTTATTCTGCCGCATTTCCGGCATCGGATTCAGCTCTTTATGGGCAGGCTGAGACAGGTTTTGCCGTTCCAGAGTCTCTATCTTTGCTGAGGAATGATTAGGCTTGTTTTCTGGTCTATTTTTAGCGTGCTGGCCAGCTGACGAGCCTGACATGGGTGCTGGCCCTGTTTTTTCCAGATAGGGTGCTAGCAAAAAATCAATTTCTGAGCGAATGTCACGCGTATGTTCTGTTCTGGAAGCTTCCAGATAGGGCGTTTTACGCGCGCCGCCCTGCCCGTCAACACGCCCGTCATTGCGCGGATGAGATGGGCTAGCCTCTTTATTGTCAAAGGCTGGTTGCTCACCAGCTGTATCTTTTCCCACTACATCTTCTATTAGCCTAGCTAGCTTGGCATCAAAACCATCGCTACTGTTGGTACTGGCATTTGCTGATCTGCGTCGCAAAGAAACTGATTTTTGTTCCTGTCTTTGGCCATGTGCGGGGCTGGCAAACAGAGCGTTGAGATGAACAACCTCCCTATCCGCCACTGCGGCCTCATTGACGGCTGTTGGCGTTTGACCAGATTTTTTTTGGTGCGGGGCCTGCCTTAGCTCACTATTAGTTGCCTGGTTATGCAACCTGTCAATAGAGGCCATAAGGGTCAGAATATTTTCGCTCGCCTGTCCACGCATCATCATTCATCCTGCTTTATTATATATGAAAAAGCAGAGAATGATGAGGACTTATGGCTCTCTGCTTTCAGAAGATATCGCTATGATAAAGGGGTAACGACTGGCCGGGTCAGATATTGAATCAAGTGCCGGCAATATATCTTTTGGCAAGAATAGCTCTACCGATAAACGGCCAATAGCCTGTAACAACCGATAGCTGTTTAGCACAATCGCTTCTTGTGTTTGGACAAGCCGCAATTCGGTATCGGATAGATCCTGTTCGGTATCCAGCAAATCCAAAAAGGTTTTCAGCCCATATTCAACTTCACTGGCGGTGCCCTGAGCGACCAGCCGTGCCGCCCTGATTTCTGCCTCTACCGAGGTAAGCTGGGCGTTGGCGGCCTGAAAATCACGATAGGCTTTGCGCGCGCCCAGCCGAACGAGGCGCCGCGTCTCGGATAATTGTGCGCGTGACCGGTTAAGGCCCGCTGCTGCGCGCCTGTCTGCGGCGCGGCTGCCTTCTGTTACCAAAAATGGCGTAGACAACTCCAGCTTGGTAGTCACCTCATCCTTGTCCATAGCGGTACCTTTTTGGTCATTCTGAACCGCCGAAAGGCTGAGGTTAACTTTGGGAAGCAAGCTGTTTTTCAGGATTTTGAATTCGTTCCCTGCCTGTTTTTCAGCTGCCAGACCCGACAGGATTGAGGGATGTTCTCTTCCGGCTATCTGTTCTGCTTCATTTATGGAAGCTGGCAGAATATCCTGGCGTAATGGCACTGGCTGCAGAGCAAACTCGTCAAGACCTGTCAAAGATTGATAGGCTTCCTGAGCGGATTGCAAATTAGCCTCTGCCAAAATCTGATCTGAAATAGCACGGGCCAATCGTGCTTCGGCTTCCGCTAGCCTGGTCGGGGTAGAGGTTCCCGCATCCAGTTTAATTTTTTCGGCTTCTGTCTGCGCCTCCAGCCTTTCTTTATTGGCGGTACGAATATCATAGGCTTTTTGCGCGGTAATAACATTGATATGCGCTGTCAGGATATCCAGAATAACCTGCTGCTCTGCTTGTTGATAGCTGGCCCGTGCGGTATCCATCCCATAGCGGGCTGTTACCATCCGGCTATCAGCTTCACCAAAATCATAAATTTGCTTCTTTATTGTCACCGAACCGGTACGGCTATTGCTAGAGGTAAATCCGCCAGCTGTATCTTTGGCATCGGTTTGAATATGCGAGCCACTAACCGCAAAGGTTCCGGTCAGGTTGTTTTTAGCATCGCTGGTTGCGATAGCTTGTCTGGCCACAACAAAGGCTTGACGCTCGCTCTCAAGGACATCAGATCGCATTAATCCTGCACGTAAACTATCTTCGGCGCTAACAGATGCTGCCGATACAGGGGCTACCCAAATCCCGCCAACAAACCCCGCAAGGGCTAAAACGGGAATGATGGGGCGCGTAAAGTTACGGATATGAATACCTGTAGAGGACAAAAAGAGCATCGTTGCGCTGACCTGTTTATTAAAAGGATATGCTGCCAATATAAACCAAGTAACTTGGCTTACCAAGTTACAAAGCAGTAGCAACCATCTCTCTATACATTAAAAAGAGAATTTTGGTTTGGCTCTAAATTCGTCTAATACAGGAACTTGTGCAGTAAACAGCGCGGTTCTGGTAACAGCATCTCCTATTTTATGCCAGATACAGGCCTCTCCTGCTTGCGTGCCATCTGGACGCCAGATAGCGGCAAGGCGCCCACCATCCGCCAGCTGATCCAACAGGCTTTGCGGCATCTGTTCAACCGCCCCTTCTATGATAATGGCATCATAAGGTGCTTCTGAGGCATAGCCATCCTGCAATCTGGCCTTGATAACCGCAACATTTCCGATATCCAGAGCTGTTACCGCTTGCTGGGCTTTTTCGACCATCTGGGCGCGGGTTTCAATGGCAATCACTGATTCCACCAGCGAAGAAAGAAGCGCGGCGGTATAGCCGGTTCCTGCGCCGATCAGCATAACAGATTGGCTAGCATCTAGTGCAAGTGTCTGAATAATTCTGGCCATCACCATCGCTTCGACAATAAAACGGCCGCCGCTGAGATGAATATCCTCGTCGATATAGGCAAGGTTTTGCATGTTTTTTGAAACAAAGCGTTCACGCGGGACACTCATAAACGCAGCTATAACCCGGTCATCGATCACCTTATTTGGCCGAATTTGGCTATCTACCATCGCTTTGCGTAATGCTTCGAAATGCATATCATTCATGCCTTCACCCCTTGAACAAGCTGTCTTCCCTGTAAAGCTTTATAAGCGGAACGCAAACAAGTTTCAACGCTGATTTAACGCTTGCTGCGGCTAGATATGCCAAGAGACAAAAAATTCATCATCTCCTCTTTGATAATCAGGTAGAACGAACTTTTTTAAGGGTGTTTATTGACCTTGCAGATTGTTTGACGTACATCCTTGTGACGACTGCATTATTAAGGCCCGGTGGCAGAGTGGTTATGCAGCGGTTTGCAAAACCGTGGACATCGGTTCAATTCCGGTCCGGGCCTCCACCTACATATATAGTTGTGGCATTTTGACCAATATTTCTCCTAGTGATCCCGCTAGCGTCTCTATCAGGAAAGCTCGTATTGCCGGCATTCTGGACGCGGCTAATGTGCCAGGTATTGCGCTGGGCAGTACAATGATGGGTTTTGCTGCAATTGCCAGAGAATCAGGTTTTGATTTCTGGATGACCTTTATCACTTCCTTTACCGTTTGGGGCATGCCAGGACAGGTTGCTTTTGTCAGCCTTTATGCGGCAGGCGCGTCTATATTTTTGATGTTTGTTGCGGTGGCGCTCGCTAATATGCGGATGATGCTGATGGTTATTTCAGGGGCCGATATATTACGTCTGAAAGAAGCCCATCTACCCCTGTGGAAGCGGGTAGTGATGATGCATTTGCTGGCTATCACCAGCTGGGCGCAAATCAGCTACAAGCAAAAAGAGTATGAGCCAGCAATTTTGCGTATCTACTATATGGCGTTTTCTGTGACCATTTTCGCGTTTGGAATGGCCGGAACCAGCATTGGCTATTTTTTGAATGATGTGATGCCACCTGAAATCCTGCGGCTGGTGATCTTTGTTACCCCGATTTACATTTTGCTGTTATTGATGAATGCCCAGCAGACCGTCAATCGAATGGCTGCAGCATTAGGCGGGGCAGTTTGCCCGTTTTTATATCTGGTTGCCGGTGATTGGGCGATATTACTTTCCGGCATTATTGGCGGCAGTGCGGCGCTGGCTCTGTTTCAGTGGCGAAGAAAACTTGCCCGTAACGAGGTGAAAAATGGCTGAATATACGCTGTTTGAAACCTGGTTGACGATTTTCCTAGCGGCGCTAGCTACCTTCAGCTGGCGGTTTTCTGGATTGATTCTATCGGATTTTATCCGGCCTGAAAGCCTGGTGATGAAATGGATTAATGCGGTCGCCTATGCGATGGTGGCGGCGGTATTAATGCGGATTTTGGTCTATCCAACCGGGGTGCTGGCGACGACTCCTCTGGATTACCGTCTGGCCTGTCTGGCTATTGGATTGGGGCTGATGTTTGTGGCGCGTAAATTATGGCTGGCCATTTTAGGGGCGATGTCTGCCTTTGCTATGCTGGTCACTTATTTTTAGGCGCTAGAATTCAGGGTTTATCAATAGATGATTAAAACCAAAAGTTTAGAATCAGTACAGATTGGTAATCAGCGCTTCTGAAACAGCGTTCCGACCCTTTTTATCTGCATTTATGGCCCGTGTTGCTTTAACCTCAGTAATCGTAAAGCCAGCATATAATTCGGCCAGTTCAGGCACAAAAGCGTTTGAGGCGATAAAGCGCCCACCCCTTTTATCCAAATCATACAGCAATCTGGCCAGTTTCAGCTGTTCATCCGGGCCAAATCCATCATGGCTATAGCTGGTGAAATAGGCGGTTTGGCTAAGTGGGATATAGGGCGGGTCCAAATAGACAAAATCGCCTGCGCCTGCTTGCGATAGTACCTGATCAAAGCCGGTACAGGTGATCTGTATATTCTGCAGAGCCGCAGAACAAGCGTAAATCCTGTCTGCATCGGCGATTAATGGGTTTGTATATCGCCCGAAGGGTACATTAAACTGGCCCTTGGCATTTACCCGATACAGCCCGTTAAAAGCGGTTCGGTTCAAATAAATAAACCGGCTGGCGCGCGCTATTGTGCTAAGGGCGGCTAGCCCCTCTTCTGTCCTGTCCAAAGCGCGTAAGTTTAAATAATATTCCTTATCATAAATATGGGTGCGCAAATCTGCTAGCAACGCATCTGGCTGGTCCCTGACCATCAGATAGGTATTTACCAATTCCGGGTTGATATCATTTAGCCAGGCTGGACTGCTGTCTTTTTGTATTTGGCTGGAAAGGCTGAAAAATACAGCCCCGCCGCCGGCAAACGGCTCTATATAACGGGTATAACCCTCCGGAATAAGGGGGATGATATCACGCAAAAGCTGGCGTTTGCCGCCAACCCATTTCACAAAGGGTTTTACACTCATGCGCTATCTCTAGCGGGTCTGATAGATAAGAGCAATCAGTGGCGTGATTTTTCTGGTTGACCTTTTTTATAAATGGGCGCGTTGTTTAAGCTAATACACCAATTGCTCTTTTGTTTTCTGATTGCCTGCTCGCATGAAAACTCTGCTATCCATCTCGGCACTCTTATTCACCATTATGCTGATGCAAATGGGGACCACCGCGCTTGGCCCGCTAGATACGCTATCGGCTATCGAGTTGGGATTTTCAAACACGGAAATCGGGGCGATTGGCGGGGCGCATTTTCTGGGATTTTTGGTGGGGTGTTTAGGCTCGCCCTTACTGGTCAAGCGCGTTGGTCATGCCAGAGCCTATTGTGTGACTGCCGCGCTATCTATCATCGCTATCTTGCTGCATCCTGTTTTGCCCTATTTCTGGGCATGGTGTGTATTCAGAGTCATGACAGGGATTGCGATTGCGACCAGCTATACCGCTGTTGAAAGCTGGCTAAACGCCAAGCTGACCAACAAAAACAGAGGGCGTTTTTTTGGTGTCTATCGCATCATTGATATGACCGGGGCGCTTGTCGCACAGGCGATGATCATTGTTCTGGTGCCTGCCTATTTCCTGTCCTATACCATGCTGGCCATTTTGATTTGTTTGTCGCTGATGCCTTTGGGGCTGACAAAAACAGTGCAGCCAGCAATGCCAGAGACGCAAAAAATTGATGTATTATTTGCTTTCCGTATATCGCCCCTAGCGGCGCTGGGGGTGTTAACGGTTGGGGCAACGGGGTCGGCCTTGCGCATGATCGGCCCACTTTTTGCCTATCAGTTGAATTTCACCCCGACGCAGATAGGTCTGTTTCTTAGCCTGCCCCTGATAGCGGGAATGATTATCCAGCTGCCCATAGGCTATCTGGCAGAACGGGCAACCCCGCGCCAGCTTATCGGCGGCTTGAGCGGGATTACCATTTTAATATCTATTGCCTTTTCTGTTATCGAGGCAGAATCTGTTTTTGGCATTAAAACAATTTTTATACTGGTTTTCATTTTTGGGCTGACCACCATGCCGCTTTATTCCCTATCGGCTATTCATGCGAATAATCAGACCAAAGAACAGGATATGACCATGCTTAGCGCGTCGCTGATTTTCCTGTTCGGGATTGGTGCGATTATATCACCAGTCATTGCCAGCTATATTATCGAACATTTTGGCCCCTTATCCATGTTCACCTATTTTGCGGCTATGCATCTGTTATTGCTTGGCTATACAGGCTATCGCGCCCTTATCCGGCCGCTAAATGTACCGCTTCGCCCCTATATTTATATTCCGCGCACCTCGCTATTTATCGCTAAAACCATAAAAAATCTGCGGCGGCGGCCCCAGTGAAGCCTAGCGAACCTCGAAAAACGCCAGAAAACGCCAGAAAACACCAGAAAACGCCAGTGTTTCCCAATTATTGCCCGTAATCTTCAGATATCTTTGCATCGTAAAACCTTTGTGTAAAAGCTAAAAAACTTTATAAAGAGACAGCCGGATTTACCCGCTATCCCAAGCTGGCTTGCCAAGATTTCATTCATTAAGAGAAGATAAAAATGTCTCGTCATACCGCCCATTTATTGATGCTGATCGCTGCGCTTATTTGGGGTACGACCTTTATCGCCCAAACAACCGGAATGGAAACGATTGGTCCCTTTGCCTTTACCGGGGCGCGCTATCTGATCGGGGCGCTGGCGGTGTTGCCGCTTGCGTTATATGAGGCCAGAAAAAACTCTTTATGGACAGCGTTGGCTAAAGACCGGCTATTGATGATGCAATCTATCGGGCTGGGGGTGATGATGTTTGGCGGGATTAGCCTGCAACAAACAGCCCTGCAATATACGTTAGTGGCGAATGCTGCCTTTTTGACCACCTTATATGTGCCTGCTGTACCGTTACTAATTTGGGTTATTAACCGGACCGCGATAACAGGGCGGATATGGCTGGCCCTGCTCTTGTGTTTATGTGGCTCTTGGATGCTATCAGGCTCTACCAGCTTGCTTAGCCAATGGGGCGATTTTCTGGTTACCATAGGGGCTGTTTTCTGGGCCGGACATATCGTGCTGATTGGCCTTGTTACAAAAAAGATAAAAGCGCCATTTCAATTGGCCTTTTTGCAATCGATATTGTGTGTTGTGTTTGCCCTGCCCCCGACAATCGGTATTGAAGCCCCGCAAATTGCTGATTTTCTGCCAGTATTGCCTGAATTAATCTATGCTGGGTTATTTTCAGTCGGGATCGCCTACACCTTGCAACTGGTCGCGCAAGGCTATGCCAGCGCAACCATTGCCGCCTTTATTCTGTCGCTTGAATCGGTTTTTGCAGCCCTGTCGGGATGGTTATTTCTCTCTCAATCGCTCAGCTATCAGGCAGTAGCTGGATGCGGGATGATTTTTGCCGCGATCCTGATAGCTGATGTATTGCCGCCGCGCTGGCTTTGGTTTTGGCAACGGCGAAAATATTCATGAAACAGACACCAACAGAGATGATTGATCTGGTCTTAATTGGCGGTGGTCATGCCCAGATAGCGGTGTTGAAATCCTTTGGCATGAACCCGGTTGCCGGGTTGCGCCTAACCCTTGTTACAGATGTGATGCAGGCTCCCTATTCGGGCATGCTGCCAGGCTATGTTGAAGGCCATCACAGCCTGGAAGATATGCATATCGATCTGCTAAAGCTGGCCAGATTTGCCGGTGCCAGGCTTATTAAGAGGGCTGTTAAAAATATTGATTTTGATAAACAAAACATTGTTTTAGAAGATGATTTGAATCTATTTTATGATGTTTTGTCTATCAATTGCGGGGCGGTACCCGCCGCAGAGGCCATTATCGGCACAGATGCCCATGCACTTACTGTGAAGCCGATTTCCCGTTTTTTGGAAAAGAAGCCAGCCCCAGCAGAATTGCGCGGCGATATTGCGGTGATTGGCGGCGGGGCGGCAGGGTGCGAGTTGGCTATATCCTTACAACGCCATTATAGCGATGCGGGCACCCCAGCCAGCTATCATTTATTCAGCCGTTCTGAACGGCTATTGCCAACCGCGCCAAAGGCGGCATCTATGCATATGCAAAGGGCGCTGGAAAAAAGCCAGATTACCCTGCATCAAAATATAGCAGTACGCGAAATTACACAAAACAGCGTTATCACAGAAGATGGTAGTGAAATCCCTGCTGCACATATCTTTGTTGTAACAGCCGCCCGTCCGGCAAGCTGGATATCAAACCTCGCCCTCAGCCATTGCGAGGCTGGATATATTCAGGTGCGGCCAACCTTGCAGACCATAGAATATGACAATGTTTTTGCCGCTGGCGATGTAGCAAGCATGATAGGTAAAGAGCGGGAAAAAGCAGGCGTATTTGCGGTACGTGCTGGCCCCTATTTAGCAGCAAATCTGCGGGCTTTTATCGAACAAGGGACCTTAAAAAACTTTCATCCCCAAAGCCGCTATCTGGCCCTGATTGGACTAGGCGGACGCCAGGCCCTCGCTATTCGGGGAAACCTTGTGGCAAAGGGCGCGTTTTGGTGGCATTTGAAACAGTGGATAGACACGCACTTTATGCGGAAATTCACTCAATTGCCAGAAATGCACATGCCTCAGCCAGCTAGGCCTGCTCTGGTAGACAAGCTTGCCCCTCAACAGCCATCAGATAGCTTTGAATGTGCGGGGTGCGGGGCCAAAGCCGGGGCAGATGTGTTGTCAGACGCGCTGGAAGAAGCGCGCAAACTGGCGATAAAAAATGGGGTTCTGCCGCGCTATTTGCCGCCTTCTGGCATTGCTCTTGATTATGGCACCCTTCCCTTGCCGAAAGAAAGCGCAGATATAACCGGGTTCAGCCAGTCTGTTGATTTTCTCTCGCAGCATATATCAGATGCCTATCTATTTGGACGTATTGCGGCATTGCATGCTCTAAGCGATGTGTTTGTAGCAGGTGACAAGCCGATAGCCGCACAGGCTATTGTAACCTTGCAGCGTGCACGCCCGGAAATGCAGAAATCAGACTTAACTCTGATGTTAAGCGGCGCGTTAGAAGAGCTTGCAGCCCATCACACCCAGTTGATAGGCGGCCATACCACCGTTTCAGGCGAGGCGACGCTGGGATTTGCGGTAACGGGAATATCACGGGCTAAACCGGCCCCGCCAAGGCTGGCCAAAGATGACTATCTATTGCTGTTAAGCAAGCCTATCGGCATTGGCGTTATTTTGGCAGCTGAAATGCGGGGGCGCTGTCCGACAGAGGCCTATGAAGCGGCGATGGATACCATGCTGTCCTCTAACGCTAGCGCAGCAGAGCTGATACTAAAGGCCGCCCCTTCAGCGCTTATGACCGATGTTACCGGCTTTGGGCTGGCGCGGCATGGGCTGAATTTAATGCAGCGCATGGGCTGTTCTGGAATGGTATTATGGCCAGATAAATTGCCACTTATCACAGGCGCGCAAGCCCTTGCCGCAGATCATATACGCTCCAGCCTATATAGCCATAATCGCAAGGATATTCATCTGTCCGGCGGTGCAAATTTGGGCGCAGAGTATAGCGCCAATATAGATCTGCTTTTTGATCCGCAAACTTCTGGCGGGGTTTTGGTCGCCCTGCCCCGCAGGATAGCGACTGAAATATGTGGTAAAATGCAGATAGCTGGGTATAAACAGGCAGCCATTATTGGCAAGCTAAGCCTGCGCCATGAGGGCATAATTCTGGAAAATGAGGCAACAGGCAGATGAGCGCGCCAGTTATCACAACCCAAAACTGGCTTCCAGAGGCATATGATCTGGTGATAGATGTGCGCGCGCCATCTGAATTTGCCGAGGATCATATTGTCGGGGCGGTAAATATGCCGGTGCTGTCAGATGCCGAGCGGGTTGAGGTAGGCACGCTTTATAAACAAACCTCGCCGTTTGCCGCCCGCAAGCGCGGGGCAGCTCTGGTATCGCGCAATATTGCTCTTCATCTGGAAGAAAGGTTGCGGGATTACCCTTCTGACTTTTCTCCGCTTATTCACTGCTGGCGCGGTGGTCAGCGTTCACGCGCCTTTGCCCATATATTAAGCGAGGTTGGCTGGCGGTGCCACCTTCTGCAAGGGGGATATAAAGCCTATCGCCGCGATATTCTGGACCGGCTAGCTGCGGATTTTTCCGGTCTGTCGCTGGTGATAATTGCCGGGCGTACAGGCTCGGCCAAGACCGATATTCTGGGGCAAATTGCCAAAATGGGTGGCCAAATACTGGATTTGGAGGGGCTGGCCTGTCATCGCGGCTCTTTACTTGGGCGCTGGCCAGATACGCCTCAGCCTACGCAGCGTTATTTTGAAAGTGCGCTGATAAAAAAGGTACGGGAATTCGATAAAGCCAAGCCTGTTTATGTTGAATCGGAAAGCTCGCGTATTGGTAATGTGCAACTGCCAACTGCGCTGTGGCGGCTAATGACAACCAGCCCTATGGTGATAATAGAGACCCCGGCACAGGCCCGGGCGGAATATCTGCTTTCCGGCTATGATCATCTGCTTGGCCAGAACAGCGATATGTTAAAGCTGATAGGCGGTATGCGGCATCGCCATGGGGCGGCCATAACCGATAATTGGCGTGATTTGCTAGACGCTGAAAACTGGCTGGAGCTGGCAAAAGCATTGCTAATAGAACATTATGATCCAGCCTATGATGGCTCGGTTGGCCGACATCAGCGTGAGGTTCTGGCCCGGCTTTCCCAGAAAGATTGTCAGCCTGAAACAATCGCGCAAACTGCACAGGCTATTCTGGCGCAGGCACCTGCTCGGCCGCAGGACTAAAAACCCGCACATTTATATAAAAAGGCGCTTGCATCTTGGCGTTGATAATGTATAACCGAGCCAGCTTTGAGCGCTGTTCCCCGGTAGCTCAGCGGTAGAGCAAGCGACTGTTAATCGCTTGGCCGGCGGTTCGAATCCGTCCCGGGGAGCCA
>JBMHCK010000044.1:0-13482 GCA_049889955.1 Puniceispirillaceae bacterium (SeqCode) | reverse complement strand
CTGCATCATCATAATCGTGATATCGGTTCCCTGATCCCCCTGAATGCGGGTAATCAGGTCCAGAACGCCTCTATCGACAAGGTCAAAAGACAGGCTGGAAAAGCTGCTAAGCAGGGCCAGATTGACCGCTTCCTGGCTGCTGGCTGTTTGGGTATCTATATAATATTCGGTCAGCTGGTTCAGCGCCTGATAATCATTTCTGGTCATATCCATGGTGAAATCAGCCTTCATATCCAGCAAGCTGGAAACCGAAAATGCCAGGGCCCCGCTTAGCTGCAAGGCATCCTGTTTTTTGGTGCTTTCAAAATCCATGCTGATATCCAGCGTTATCTGATCGCGGCCCAGCATTGCAAACAGGGCGTCGATTTCGCCAAACTGGCGGTCCCCCGGAATTTGCCGCAAGGTCAGGGCATTAAGGGCAAGATTACTGCGCGAACTGTTGGGCAATGCATCAAACTGGCTTGGCGTCAACATCCCGTCAAGGCGAATGCTGGCCAACGCCATTTCGATATTTTCGCGCTCCAGATACAGGCGAATATCGGTTATTTCGGCTGTACTGCGCAGCGGGCGCGCCCCGCTATGACGCTGGCGATAGGCCTCTACACGCGCATCATTGCTGATCATCAAATGCTGGCCAGACATGCGCGCAATGGTCAGGGTCTCGCCCTCATCTGTAGCATAGGACAGGTTTTTCAGGTCCAGCTCTTCGACCGCGACCAGATTGTCGCCTATCCCGTCTGTTTTTATTACCAGCTTTTCGATAAATCCTCCTGGCTGTCCCCGCTCATAGATATCTACATCCCGGATATTGATATCGATAAAATCGCCATCGCGGCCATCTGCGCTGTACCAGCCAGAACCATAGCGCAGCTCGGTTGTGTCATCCAGCCATACAGAAGTTTTAGCCAGCGCCGGTGCCATTGCTGACCCAAGCGCCAGAATAAGACCAGCAAGCCCGGCCACCATTTGGCCAGCTCGCCCGGTAGATTTCCAGGCGCCTTTCCATCTTTGTTGGCGAAGAACTGCGATATCCACCTCCCTTATCTTGGCCTTAGCGTTGCAGGGGTACACCGTCTCTAGCATAGGCGAAATAACGAACAGAACAAACGGATTAATTCAGCCGCTATTTTCAGGCCTGCTGAGCCTGTGCAATCGGGCTGGTCTCAATGCTCAGTCCAGCGGGGACTTCTGTATGGTTTATGGTGACCAGTGCGCCATCATTTATCGTCCCTGCCAGCAAGGCTTCTGCCAGCTTGTTTTGCAGCTCATTTTGCATCACCCGCTTTAGGGGGCGGGCGCCATATTTTGGATCATAGCCTTCCTCTGCCAGCCACTCTCTTGCCTTTTCTGTCAGGGTAAGATGGATATCCCGGTCAGCAAGGCGGGATTTCAGCCTTTCAAACTGAATATCGACAATCGCGCCCATATGGGTCCGGCTTAGCCGCTGGAACAGCAACAGGGCATCCAGACGGTTCAGGAATTCAGGGCGAAACGCCTCCTGTACCTCTTCCATCACCGCATCACGGGCGGCCTCTACCGGGCTATCATCTGGCAGGGCTAGCAAGGGCCCGGCCCCCAGATTAGAGGTGAGCAAAATCATGCTATTGCGGAAATCTACCCGCCGCCCCTGACCATCAGTCAGATGCCCATCATCCAGTACTTGCAACAGGATGTTAAAGATATCTGGATGGGCTTTTTCAATTTCATCAAACAGGATCACCTGATAGGGACGCCGGCGCACCGCTTCGGTCAATGCCCCGCCCTCATCATAGCCAACATAGCCCGGAGGCGCGCCGATAAGCCGCGATACAGAATGTTTTTCCATATATTCAGACATATCCAGGCGTAAAATCGCCTCTTCATTATCAAACAAGAAATCGGCCAGCGTCTTTGCCATTTCGGTTTTGCCCACCCCTGTTGGCCCCAGCATTAAAAAGCTGCCTAGTGGCTGGTTCGGGTCATTCAGGCCAGCGCGGGCCCGCCGTGTGGCATCGGAAATCGCCTTAATCGCCTCAGCCTGGCCAATGACGCGGCGACCAAGCATGGCTTCCATATCCAACAGCTTCTCGCCTTCGCCTTCCATCATTTTGGCAACCGGAATGCCGGTCCACAGGCTGATAACTTGGGCGATATGCTTTTGCTCTACCTGCTCTTCTATTAGATCAGAACCGGAAAGCTCTGCCTTGCAGGCTTCCAGATCAGAAATCAGGCCTGGCAGTATCGCATAGGTCAGCTCGGCGGCTTTTTCCAAATCCCCGCGCCGTTGCGAGACTTCCAGATTATGCCGGCAATCTTCAATTTGCTGCTGAAGCGCGGCGATTTCTGCCATCTGGCGTTTTACCGCATCCCATTTTGCGGTCAGCTCCTTTGATTCTGCATTCAAGGCTTGCAGCTGTTTTTCCAGATGTTCCAGACGTTTTTTGCTCGCAGCATTGCCTGCCTCTCTGGTAAGGGCAGCTTGCTCTATTTTTAATTGCATAATCTGCCGGTCGGTTGCTTCCAGCAGTGGCGGCTTGCTATCGGACTGGATGCGAATAAAGCTGGCAGCCTCATCTACCACATCAATTGCCTTGTCTGGCAGAAACCGCTCATTGATATAGCGGTTGGATAGCTGGGCTGCGGCAACCAGCGCATCATCGGTAATACGGATACCGTGATGCAGCTCATATTTTTCTTTCAGGCCGCGCAGGATAAACACCGTATCCTCAACAGTGGGCTCGGTTACAAAAACCGGCTGAAAACGCCGTGTTAACGCAGCATCTGTTTCCACATATTTACGATATTCATCCAGCGTGGTTGCCCCGATACAATGCAGCTTGCCGCGGGCAAGGGCTGGCTTTAACAGATTGGAAGCATCCATCGCCCCATCGGTTTTTCCGGCCCCGACCAGCTGGTGCATCTCATCAATAAAGACAATAATATTGCCTTCTGCTGCATCGATTTCATCTAGTACCGCTTTCAGCCTTTCCTCGAATTCACCGCGGTATTTTGCCCCGGCAACCAGCGCCCCCATATCCAGCGATAGCAGTGATTTTCCAGATAGTGCTTCAGGTACGTCACCTTGAATAATGCGCTGGGCCAGGCCTTCGGCAATGGCGGTTTTGCCAACACCTGGCGCGCCTATCAGGACCGGATTATTTTTTGTCCGGCGGGCCAGAATCTGGATGGTGCGGCGCACTTCCTCATCCCGGCCAATAACCGGGTCCAGCTTGCCCTGCATCGCTAATGCGGTCAGGTCGGCTGCATATTTAGCCAGACTTTCCATCATCTCGTCACTGACATCACTGTCAATGGTGCGTCCTTTGCGCATCTCGTCTATCACGCTCTCCAGCTGTTGTAGCTGCAGGCCAGCCTCGCGCAATAATTTTGCGGCACTGCCCTTGCTAGCACATAGCACAACCAGCATGGCATCGACCGAGATAAAGCTGTCACCGCGCTGTTTTGTCCAGGCTTCCGCCTCTGCCACAATATGCCCCAGCGCGGGGTCTATTTGCAGATTATCTGCACCGCTTCCTATTACTTGCGGAAGCTTGTTCAGCGCTGTTTCCAGCCCTTCTGTCAGGGTATCCATGCTGGTGCCAGAGCGCATCAGCAAGCGGTTTGCTGCCTGGCCATCATCTTCTAAAAGCCCGGCAAGCAGATGCAGGTCGGTCATGCGTTGATGATGGCGGCGCAAGGCAATTGATTGGGCCGTGCCAAATGATTTTCTGACAGTTGCGGTGAATTGTTCTGTATTCATTTTGTACTCCTCACAACAAAAGGCCGAAAGAATAGCTGTTCAGCGCACAGATAGAATCTACGTGATGATAGAATCTGCGCCTGCCTGACAGGGGCTATTTTAATAATCTGCTGAAACAGGCTAGCTGGAAGCGTTCCGCTTCGCCTCGCTGGCTTTTTCCAGCTTTGATATGTATGTGGGAAGTGTTTGAGGTGCTTTCAAGACTTGTCAATCAGATGAAGATACCGATAAGCTATTTTCCGAGATTTATATTCATATGTGGTTATTTTTTAAAGGGGATATCGAATGTCAGTAGCATCAAAAACTGGCGGAGAGTTGTTGGTTGAATGCTTGTCTAATTTAGGGGTAACTACAGGGTTTGGTGTACCGGGGGAATCCTATCTGGCGGTTTTGGATGCGTTATATGACGCCAATATCAGCTTTACCCTATGCCGACATGAAAGTGCTGCTGGCTTTGCCGCTGCTGCCTGGGGCAAGCTGACAGGCGCGCCCGGCATTGGGTTTGTCACGCGCGGGCCAGGGGCGACAAATGCGTCTATAGGTGTGCATACCGCGATGCAGGACAGCTCGCCCATGATTTTATTTATTGGCCAGGTCGGTGTTGATCATAAGGGGCGTGAAGCCTTTCAGGAAGTGGATTACCGTGCTTTTTTCACGCCATTGGCAAAATGGGCAACCGAGATTGATAATGCCGATCGTATTCCGGAAATTATCAGCCGTGCGTGGCATATCGCGCTATCTGGCCGGCCTGGTCCGGTGGTGATCGCTCTGCCAGAAGATATGCTGACCAGCATGACTGATGCCCAGCCATGCCAGCCTGTAGCTATTGCCGAAGCAGGCGTGGATGCTGCCGGGCTGGATCAGGCGATGGCGATGTTATCTGCGGCTAAAAACCCGCTTATTCTGGCCGGGGGTGGCGGCTGGAACGCGGCTGGGAAGCAGGCCTTGCAGCGCTTTGCCGAAAGTCAGAGCTTTGCCGTTTCAGCAGCGTTTAGATATCATGATGTGATCGATAATCACAGCCCGGTTTATATTGGCGATGCTGGTGTGGGTATGGCCCCGCATGTCAGCGAGGCGATAAAACAGGCAGATGTAATTCTGGCGCTGAATGTGCGGTTGGGGGAGGGGACTACGCAAGCCTGGACATTGCTGGATGTGCCCTATGCTGCCCAGAAAATTATTCATGTACATGCGTCTGATCTGGAAATTGGCAAGATATATCATCCTGCGCTTTCGATTCATGCCGGGCCTAATCAATTTGCCACGGCCCTTGCACAGCAGGTGGCTGATGATAGCCAGCTTGCCTCGCGCTCTGCCTTTATTGAACAGAACCGGGCGGCCTATCTTGCCTCGCTTCGCCCAGCCCCCCAGGATAGCCCGGTAGATATGTCCGCGGTAATGGCACATTTACAAGAACAGCTGGATAAAGATGCTATTCTTACCAATGGGGCGGGGAATTTTGCGCTTTGGCCAAACAAAGCCTTTTGTTACGGCCCGAACCAGCGATTGCTAGCCCCTCAAAGCGGGGCGATGGGCTATGGTCTGCCTGCCGCGATAGCCGCAGGGGTTGCCTATCCTGGCCGTCAAGTGGTCTGTTTTGCCGGAGATGGCGATATTCAGATGGGTATTGCCGAGCTTGGCACGGCACTTCAGGCGGGTGCCAGGCTGATTATTATTGTTCTGAATAATGGATCTTATGGCACTATCCGAATGCATCAGGAACGCGATTATCCGGACCGAATTTCAGGAACCAGCCTGTATAATCCTGATTTTGCAGCTGTAGCACAGGCCTATGGTATGGCAGGATTTAAGGTGGCAAAGACAGCTGATTTTGCCGATATATTTGCCAAAGCGGCGGCGGCTGAAAACGGGGCGGTGATAGAGCTGGATATTAATGTTGAAGCGATTACCCCGCGTACCACGCTGACTAAATTGCGCAAAGCCAATCAGGTAAAAGCCTAGCTATTGGCTCCTGACAGACGGTCATTGCGGTAATTATGCATCCGCATCAAATTATCTGTTGCGGCATCCAGGGTTTTTGTTGCTGCTTCAGGGATAGCTGTGCCCGGACCAAAGATAGCTGCAACCCCAGCATCATACAGATATTGATAATCCTGTTGCGGGATGATGCCGCCACAGATGACCAGAATATCTTCTGCCTGTTTTTGCTTCAGAATGTTGATAAGTTCTGGCAGCAAGGTTTTATGCCCGGCAGCCAGCGAAGATACCCCGATAATATGTGCGCCCATATCAATCGCAGTTTGTGCGGCCTCTTCAGGCGTTTGAAACAGGGTGCCAACTCGTACATCCATTCCAAAATCACCAAAGGCAGAGGAAATAACCTTTGCCCCCCGATCATGGCCATCTTGCCCCAGCTTTGCCATATATAAGATAGGGGCCTCTCTTGCTTCGTCAAAAAAGCGGGTAAAGGCTGTTTCCACCGCATCGATTTCCGGACCACTGCCATAGGTTTGGCGATAGACATTCCGGATGGTTTCCTGCTTGCCGGTATAGCGCCCAAACACCGCTTCCAGGGCTGAAGATAGCTCGCCAACACTCGCTCTTGCGCGCATCGCCTCAATACTAAGGGCCAGTAAATTTCCAGTGTTATTTCGTGCCGCATCTTGCAGGGCAGCCAGGCTATCGGCAACGGCCTTCTCATCGCGCTCTGCTCTTATCTTTGCCAAGGCTTGTGTCTGGCCAACGCGTACCGCATCATTATCAATGTTCAGTACCTCTACTGTGCTGTCATCTTGCGGGCGATATTTATTAATCCCCACAATCACATCTTCGCCATTATCGATACGGGCCTGTCTGGCGGTCGCCATTTTTTCTATCTCGCGTTTAGGAAACCCTTCCAGCACCGCTTCTGTCATGCCGCCCATATTCTGGATATCTGTTATCAGCGCGTCTGCTTTTTCAATCAGCTCTGCGGTAAGGTTTTCAACATAATAGGAACCTGCAAGCGGGTCGACGGTATCGGTAATCCCGGTTTCATGTCGCAGAATTAACTGTGTGTTGCGGGCAATGCGGGCGGAAAAATCTGTGGGCAGGCCAATCGCTTCATCAAAGGAGTTAGTATGCAGCGATTGGGTGCCGCCAAGCGCGCCAGCCATTGCTTCGATAGTGGTTCTAATAATGTTATTATATGGGTCCTGTTCAGCTAGGCTGGCCCCGGAAGTTTGGCAATGGGTGCGTAGCATCAGTGATTTTTCGTTTTCCGGCTGAAACAGCTTTTCCATCCAGCGCGCCCACAAGGTACGGGCCGCGCGTAATTTTGCCGCTTCCATAAAGAAATTCATGCCAATACAGAAAAAGAAAGATAGGCGCGGAGCAAAGCTATCTACATTCAGGCCTCGTGCCTGCGCTGCTTTCACATATTCCAGCCCATCAGCAAGGGTAAAGGCCAGCTCTTGTACCAGATTGGCACCAGCTTCCTGCATATGATAGCCAGAAATCGAAATGGAATTGAATTTCGGCATATGCTGGGCGGTGTGGGAAATAATATCGGCGACAATCCGCATAGAGGGTTCTGGCGGATAAATATAGGTATTTCGCACCATAAATTCTTTTAGAATATCATTCTGGATGGTTCCAGACAGCACCGATTGTGCTACGCCCTGTTCTTCACCAGCCACAATAAAAGCAGATAATACCGGCAGAACCGCCCCATTCATGGTCATGGAAACGCTCATATCCTGTAGCGGGATGCCATCAAACAGGCGTTTCATATCTTCAACTGTATCAATGGCAACACCGGCCTTGCCTACATCCCCGCGCACCCGTGCATGGTCTGAATCATAGCCGCGATGGGTCGCCAGATCAAAGGCAACAGATAGACCCTTTTGTCCGGCATTCAGGGCTTTATGGAAAAATTTATTGGTTTCTTCTGCGGTGGAAAAACCGGCATATTGGCGAATGGTCCAGGGCCGAACAGTATACATGGTGGCACGCGGGCCGCGGGTAAAGGGCGCTTCGCCAGGCATTGTATCGAGATGTGTCAGCCCTTCCAGATCAGAGGATGTGTATAGTGGGGCGATATCAATGCCTTCTGCTGTTGTGGTCCTCAGCGTCTCTGGCGTGCGGCCTTTCAGCTCATCTGTGGCCATTTCAGTCCACTGTGCTTTTTTGTCCTGCTTTTCAGCCATGACCACCTCTTTTAGTACTATGTTCTGTAACCAGTGTGCAGATGATAGCCTATATGGCGGCAAAATTCGAGTGTCAAGCATGTGGCCGGTCAGCTGGTGATGGCCTTATCTGGCAGGGGCAAATTTTGCGGCTGAAAAAAATAAAAAAAACCTATGGGCCAGGGGTGGTTTTTTCTTGCCTTCGCATCATGTGATAAAGGGTCTTTTCATCTAGGGTGCGGGTTTGTATCCTACCTTACTAACTACGTGCTTTGATAGACAAAGCAACAGGACGAAAGCCAGAGGATAGCGCCATGGATAGCATCGTTGAAACACCAGCCGAGACAAAAACCAAAGCTGTATTTGACTGGGCAGACCCGTTTGGTCTGGATGCCCAGCTTAGTGAAGATGAGCGGATGGTAAGAGATACAGCCAGCGCCTATACACAGGAAAAGCTGGCACCTCGTATTATCGAAGCGTTCCGCGAAGAAAAAACAGATCCAGAAATTTTCCGCGAGATGGGCGCACTTGGCTTGCTAGGGGTGACGGTCAGCCAGAAATATGGCGGGGCGGGGATGAACCATGTTTGTTATGGGCTGGTCGCCCGCGAGATGGAGCGAATTGATTCTGGCTATCGCTCTATGTTGTCGGTGCAATCCTCTCTGGTCATGCATCCTATTGAATCCTTTGGCACAGAAGAGCAAAAACAGCATTACCTGCCGAAACTGGCAACCGGGGAAATGATAGGCTGTTTTGGCCTGACAGAGGCGGATGCTGGATCGGATCCCGGCTCGATGCGAACTACAGCGCGGAAAACAGACACAGGCTATGTGCTAAATGGCTCTAAAATGTGGATTTCCAACGCGCCAATAGCCGATGTGTTTATTATCTGGGCGAAATCAGAAGCCCATGAAGGCAAGATAAAGGGCTTTATCCTTGAAAAAGGCATGGCAGGCCTGTCAGCTGATCCAATTAAAGGCAAATTATCATTGCGTGCCTCTATTACTGGCTCTATCAGCCTTAACGATGTCGCGGTATCTGAAGAAGCCTTACTGCCACATGTTGAGGGGCTAAAAGGCCCGTTTAGCTGTCTGAACAAGGCGCGCTATGGCATTAGCTGGGGCACTATGGGGGCCGCAGAATTTTGCTGGCATGCCGCGCGTAGCTATACCCTAGAGCGTAAACAGTTTAACCGCCCACTGGCCGCTAACCAGCTGATACAGCTAAAGCTGGCAGATATGCAAACTGAAATCGGAATTGGCTTGCAATCCGTGTTGCGGGTTGGCCGAATGCTGGATGAAGGCAGCTGTGCGCCAGAATTAATATCATTGGTAAAGCGCAATAGCTGTGGCAAGGCACTGGATATCGCCAGAGCTGCACGGGATATGCATGGCGGCAACGGCATTTCCGAAGAATATCACGTGATGCGTCATTTGATGAATCTGGAAACCGTAAATACCTATGAAGGCACCCATGATGTACATGCCCTGATTTTAGGGCGCGCGCAAACCGGATTACAGGCCTTTACAGGCTAGCCTTATCGCATCTGTTTTTCGAAATATGCAGCCTGGTATTTGCGTGCAAGGCAGTGCTGGGATACGACTCAATCGATGAGCTAGCCGCGGAGATATGCTAGCCCTGCCACCAATGCCCTCTGGCGGCTAGCAGCCGATATATGGCTATTCTGTAAATATTTCAAAACTTGGTATATCATTTCGTTGTGAAACCTTAGATAGAAATAAATTTTTTATTTCTGGAAATGTGGTTGGTTGTTTTAAAATTTTATTGTTCTGTATGTCCGTGAACAGCTGTCTTTAGGGGGCATGGCATGGATAGTGATATACAGAATGCAGATCGCTTTTTATCTGCTGTACAACCTTCGCTAGATAACAAGCGAAATAACATGCCAGATGGCATGCATGATAAATTGGAATATTTTCCGATTAACTTGCGGGTGGGCGGCCGCGCTATCGCGGTTTGCGGAGCCACCGAAGATAGCCTTGCAAAAGTCAGGCTGTTGTTGAAAACTGCCGTACAGATTACCGTTTATCATGATGGGTCTGATGAAGATGCGGCCTATCATACCTTTTTGGGCCTTGCGGCTGAGCAAAAGATAGAGCTGGTGCTGGGCGAGCCTAGTGATAAAAATTTGGCCCAGGCGGTGATGGGCTATATTGGCTATGAGCAGGCTGAACGGCGTCAGGCACTGCGGGCGCGTTTTGTCGCGGCTGGCACGGCTGTATGTCTGATTGATGACAAAGCGGCATCTGATTTTATCACTCCTGCGATTATCGACCGCGCCCCGATTACCATCGCCATCGGCAGTGAAGGGCTGGCCCCGGTGATGGTACGTCGCCTGAAATCCCAAATTGAAAAGATATTGCCTGTATCGGTTGGCCCGCTGGCTCGTCTTGCTGGCGGTTTGCGCGAGGCGGCCTCAAGCTTGCCGAAAGGGGCGGTGCGGCGGCGTTTCTGGACCGAGATTTTTGAAAAAATTGGCCCGAAGATCCTGTCCAAATATTCAGCTGAACAGCAGCCGCAAGCCCTGCGGACACAAGCTGACAAGCTGATAAATGATTTGCATGCAGCCCCGGCTGGTGCGCCCTTTGTAACCTTTGTCAGCGCAGGTCCAGGGCATGCAGGCATGTTGACCAGAGATGGGGAAGCTGCCTTGTATCAGGCAGATATTGTTCTACATGCTCGGCTGGTTAGCCCGTCTGTGCTTGAATTATGCCGCCGCAAGGCACGGTTCATAGATGTTGGCAAAAAAGGGTTCGGCCCTGCTATTACACAATCTGATATAAATCAGCATTTGATAGAGGCGGCCAAGACAGGCCAGAATGTTGTGCGCCTGAAGGGCGGTGATGCTGGGTTGTTTGGCCGGCTGGATGAAGAGACCGGGGCCTTGCACGCGCATAATATTGGTTTTGTTATCCTGCCCGGGGTGACCAGCGCGGCGGCGATGGCAGCGCAAATGGGTATATCACTTAGCCAGCGCGGGCGTAATCGGCGGGTCAGCTTTTGTACCGGATATCAGCTTGGCGGCTATGCCGATCAGGATTGGCGTCAATTAGCCGAAAAAGGGGCAGTTACGGCTATTTACATGGGGCGCAAGGCGGCCAGCTTTGTACAGGGTAGGCTGTTAATGTTTGGGGCTGCAGAAGATATGCCCGTTACTATCGCCAGCTCGGTTGGCTGCCCCCATGCACGTTGGACGTCCACAAATCTGGCGAATATGACGCAAACCCTGTCTCAGCATGATAAAGAAGCGCCTTTGTTAATCCTGCTTGGCCTGCATCCCCATGAAAGCGTGGTCATGCAGACGTGCGACGATGACGCATCTTCAGAATTTCTATCCAGGGCAACATTATCGGCAGGTGCAAGATGAGCGCTAAATCAGCAAAACAGGGAATTGTCCATATTGTCACTGGCAACAGCTTGCTGGACGGGGATGTGGTTTATCTGGACAAGGCTGGCCAGCTTAGCCGCCAGCTATCAAAAGCTGCCTTTTGGCAAGATATCGAACAAGCCGAAGCGGCCTGTTCAGAAAATAACAACCGCGCCAATGTCACCGCAGCTTTATATGTTATTCCGGCGATCCTCTCGCGAGAGGGGGTGTATCCCGATAGCCTGAAAGAGCAGATCAGAGCCAATGGCCCCACCATTTCATTGACTCTCCAAACAAGCCTGTAACAGCAAAGGGTTTATCAGATGTATATCTATAATGATTTTGATAAAGACTATTTGCGCGCACGTATTGAAGAATTTCGCGCCCAAATCCAGCGCCGCCTTGACGGGGTGCTGAGCGAAGAGGAATTCAAGCCCCTGCGTTTGCAAAATGGCCTGTATTTGCAGCTTCATGCCTATATGTTGAGGGTGGCCATACCCTATGGGACGCTCAGCAGCGTGCAAATGGAAAAGCTGGCCGATATTGCTGAGCGCTATGACCGGGGTTATGGGCATTTCACTACCCGTCAGAATGTGCAATTTAACTGGATAAAGCTGCAGGATGTCGCTGATATTCTCGCAGATTTAGCAGATGTGGATATGCATGCTATTCAAACCTCTGGCAATTGTATTCGCAATGTTACAACCGACCATTACGCTGGTGCGGTAGCTGGCGAGAGTGCCGATCCCCGCGTAACCGCCGAGATGCTGCGCCAATGGTCTACCGGCCACCCGGAATATGCCTTTTTGCCGCGTAAATTTAAAATCGCGGTCACTGCAAGCGCCGAGGACAGAGCGGTAATAGCCTTTCATGATATCGGTATCCAGATAAAGCGCTCGCAAGATGAGGTGCCAGCTTATGAGATATTTATTGGCGGCGGGTTGGGACGGACACCGCGCATTGGCCGGGTGCTAACCGAGTTCCTGCCAGAAGAGGATTTGTTTCATTATCTGGATGCGGTGATGTCTGTCTATAACTGGCTGGGGCGGCGCGATAATAAATATAAGGCCAGAATAAAAATCCTGATTGATGAGCTGGGTATTGCCGAAGCCAGAAATCAGATAGACGCAGAATTCAATATTCGAAAAAAGCAATTACCTGCGCTGAATCCAGAATTTAAGGCACGAATTGCGGCTGATTTTAAGGGCCCGGATATGTCTGTAGCACAGCCATATGATCTGCATCTTGATACAGCCTTTAACCCTTCTTTTGCACGGTTTGTGGAACAGAATACACATCCCCATAAAGATGATAGACATGTTATTTTATCAATCTCGCTAAAGCCGCATGGCGCCCCGCCAGGAGATGCCAGTGCCGCACAAATGCGCGCTGTTGCTGCCCTTGCAAAAGACTATGCCTATGGCGAAATCCGGATTAGCCATGAGCAAAATCTGTTATTGCCGCATCTGCCAAAGGCACATTTGCTCGCGGTGTGGAAACAGCTTTGTGCCGCAGGTCTGGCAACCTCTAATATTGGTTTGGCTTCGGATATCATTGCCTGCCCCGGACTGGATTATTGCGCGTTAGCGACCGCGCGCTCTATTCCGATAGCTCAGCAGCTTAGCTCGCGTTTTGAGGCCAGAAAGACAGAAGAAGATATCGGTCCGTTAAAGATAAAAATCTCTGGCTGTATTAATGCTTGCGGGCATCATCATGTTGGTCATATTGGTATTTTAGGGCTGGATAGGGCCGGGGTGGAAAATTATCAAATTACGCTTGGCGGGGATGGCAGTGAAGATACCGCTCTTGGCACGCGCACGGGCCCTGGCTTTTCAGCAGAAGCGCTGTTACGGGCGGTGGACACGATTTTGGATGTGGATCTTGAGGGGCGCACAAGCGCTGATGAGCATTTTATCCAGTTTTATCGGCGTGTTGGCCTCAGCCCGTTTAAACAGGCCTTGTATAAAGATGCCCCGCAGCGCCTGACTGTCGGGAACAGGGGATAGTAATGGGTGAGGGGATGATCATTATTAATGATACAGGGTTTCACCGCGATAGCTGGCATGATTATGCGCGTGTAACAGTTGTAACCTTGCCAGAAATTGCTGAAAAACAGGGATTGAGTGATGTTGTGCTTAGGCTGGAAAATGACCAGCCTATAGACGGGGCGCTCGGCTATTTGGGCGTGCTGGAAAACATTGCCATCGCTTTTCCGTCCTCGGCAGATG
>JBMHCK010000043.1:0-6141 GCA_049889955.1 Puniceispirillaceae bacterium (SeqCode) | reverse complement strand
ACCGGATCGCTAGCTGGTATGCGGCTGTTACATCATTTTTATGATAGTGCCGAGATTTGGCCCTTTGCCAATCACCCGGCAGGCAGTAAAAACCTGACGCTGGTAGAGATTTTTCCAAGCTATTATTTCGCCCTTGCCGGTATTCGGGCAGCAAAGGGTAATCATGGCAAGATAGAGGTATTGAATGCCGCCTTGTCTTATTTCCGGTCAGATGGTCTGGCCAGTGATTTCAGTGCTGGCGGCCCTGATTTTGATGAAGCCGATGCCGCGATATCTGCTGCTGCCTTGCGGGCATTGGCCGCCGATACAGACCTATGGACACCAGAACAGGTTTCAGCGCGTGAAGGCTGGATATTTGGTGTTAAATAGGCTAGGAATTTAGCCATGATCGGAATGTTTTTATCTGTTGGCGCTGGCGGGGCGATAGGGGCAATGACCCGTTATGGCATCGCGGCGTGGATGGCAGAACGCTTTGGGGCGGCGAGTTGGACAGCAACGCTGGCGGTGAATATAGCTGGCTGTTTCCTGATGGGAATTATGGCGGCCTATCTGGCTATTTCTGCGCCTTTTTCCGAGGTTACGCGCGCCTTTCTTGCGGTTGGTTTTCTGGGTAGCCTGACCACCTTTTCCAGTTTTGCTCTGGATGGGTACGGGTTTTGGATACGCGGTGATATGCTGGGGGGCGCGGGGTATATCGGCGTCTCACTATTATTATCGCTTGCCAGTTTTGCTGTAGGGTTTTGGCTGTTTCGCTCGGTTTTGGGTGCAGGATGAAAAACATCACCGTTACAGTTCAGGACGCAGGAACCCGCCTTGACAGATATGTGCGCCGAACGATTGGGCCTGTGGGACAGGGGCTGATTGAAAAAGCATTGCGCGGCGGTAAAATCCGGGTAAATAGCCAAAAGGCGAGGGCGGCACAACGCCTACAGGCTGGCGATAATATCTCAATTGATCCCTATTTTTTGGATAGTGTCGAAAAACAGGCCAATAAGGCATCTGAAAAACAGGATAAGCCAACACAAAAATCCGCTATAGGCCAACAGCAGGCCGCCGGGCAAATCGAACAAATGACGCTGGCGCATACAAAGAGTTGGCGCGCGCTGAACAAGCCATCTGGCCTTGCGGTACAGGGCGGGACAGGAACCGTGAAACATATTGATGGGTTGCTGGGGGCGGGTTTTCCGAGCCGCGACTACAAGCTGGTTCACCGAATTGATAAAGATACCTCTGGTATATTGCTGATAGCTGACGGGCATCAAGCTGCAAAATTCCTAACGGCTGGTTTTCACGATCATACCATCAAGAAATTCTATCTGGCTATTGTGGTTGGCATGCCGCCTGCCTCTGGCGTTATTTCTGCACGGCTGCATAAAAGTGGCGGCAAGGGGTTCGAGAAGATGGTGGTAAGCGAACAGGAAGGCCAGCAGGCGGTTACCGATTTTATTTGTCTGGACCGGGCCGGGGTGGTTAGTCTGGTCGGTTTTAGTCCGCGCACCGGGCGCACGCATCAGCTGCGCGCCCATGCTGCCCATATCGGCACCCCAATTTTAGGGGATGGTAAATATGGCGGCGCAGAGGCGCATATTGGCGGTTTCGATAAAAAGCTGCATCTGCATGCCTGGGGGTTAAAATTGCCAGAGGGGCAAGAGCTGTTTGCACCACCGCCCGCCCATTTCGAGGGGACTGCCAGTTTCGCTGGCCTAACGCTGCCAGATACCGAAATTTTTCCCTGTTTTGGCTTTCAGGGAAAAAGCTAGACACAGAATAGAAAAAGGTAAGGGTTAAGGATAGATGAATACACCATTACGACTGGTTCTATTTGATTTTGACGGCACGCTTTGTGACAGTGCTACAACGATTATCCGGCTGATGCAGCAGGCATGCGGTGAATGCGGTTTGCCAATACCAGAGGCTGGAAAAATACGCGGAAATATTGGCCATGGGGTCAGCTATTCTGCGTTGGATTATGTAGAAGGGGATGGCAATAAAGCAGCCATATTGGCAGATTGCTATCGCAGGCTATCGCGCGAGGAATATCTCAGCGGTACAGCCCCGCTTGACCCGCTATTTGCTGGTGCTAAACAGGTGTTACAGGCCTTGTCCCAGCAGGGGTATTTAACCGGCATTGTCACCAATAAAAGCCGTACAGGTCTGCAAAGCCTGATAGAGCGTCATGGGTTGGATGCGCTGATCGATGTTTCGCTGACCGCTGATGATTGCGCGGTAAAACCGGCACCGGATATGGCCCTGATGGCGATGCGGCAAATGGGTGTGGATAGAAAGGATACCTTATTGGTTGGAGATACAGAAATTGACGCTGGCTGTGCGATGAATGCGGGCATCAGGTTTATTGGGGTATCCTGGGGCTATCATAGCCCGGATATTTTGCGTGAACGCGGCGCAATTTCTATTCTGCAGGAATATGACAGCCTGCCGGATATTGTCCATCAGCATTTCAATTCTGCATCGATTTCGCGATAAGGGTAGGGTCAAGATGAAGCGTTTTTATAAAGAAGTTACCCTGGACACCCTGTCAGAAGGGTTTGGTGTTTTTCTTGATGGACGGCCATTACGTACACCAGCCAAAACGGTGATGAGCGTGCCATCAAAGAGGCTGGCAAAGGCGGTGCAAGAGGAATGGGCATCAGCAGGCGAGGACATAAAGCCAGAGGAAATGCCGTTTTTTTCGATGGCTGTAACGGTTCTTGACCGGGTGACAACACAGTCTGAAACACTTTGCGGTGAGCTATGTGATTATGCTGGTAATGATGTCCTGTTCTACCGTGCCGGCGCAGAGGATAATGCCCTTGACCAGCAGCAGGCCCAGCTATGGACACCCTGGTGTGAATGGGCGTCTGGCAAGTTCGGAGCGCAGCTGGCTATTACCAATGGCTTGATGCCGATAAACCAGCCGCCGCAATGGCGCGGCGCGGTATCTGGCTATTTGGGCCAGCTGTCAGATTGGCATCTTGGCATTCTCTATCGCGCGGTTACGCTTTCAGGGTCATTTATATTGGGGCTAGCCTTTTTTGAGAGAGAAATTGACGCAGCAAAGCTGTTCAGAATTGCCTTTCTTGAAGAGCTCCATCAGAATGAAATATGGGGGCTGGATAGCGAGGCTGAAAGGCGTCAAAAGCAAATCGAGCAGGAATTAACCGATTTAGAACGCTTTAGCGTGATGCTAAAGACATCAATAAAATTGGAATGATAAGGGAAGTTAGCCGATGAAACCCGTAATTGAAGAGCTGGAGATGCGCCGCGAGGGGGCCCGCAAGGGTGGCGGCGATGCGCGGATAGCAAAGCAGCATGAAAAACACAAATTAACCGCCAGAGAACGGTTGTTAGTTCTGCTGGATGAAGGTTCGTTTGAAGAATGGGACATGTTTGTCGAGCATCGTTGTACCGATTTTGGCATGGAAGAAAACAAGGTTCCAGGCGATGGGGTGATCACTGGCTTTGGGCGTATTTCTGGCCGGCCAGTCTTTGTCTATAGCCAGGATTTTACGGTTCTTGGTGGCTCATTATCTGAAACCCATGCGGCAAAAATCTGTAAAATCATGGATCAGGCCCTGAAAGTAGGGGTGCCGGTTATTGGTTTGAATGATTCAGGCGGGGCGCGTATTCAAGAAGGGGTGGCCTCGCTTGGCGGTTATGCCGAAGTGTTTCAGCGCAATGTGCTAGCAAGCGGTGTGGTGCCGCAAATCTCGCTGGTCATGGGGCCATGTGCTGGGGGGGCTGTTTATTCGCCTGCGATTACTGATTTCATTTTCATGGTTGAGGGCTCATCCTACATGTTTGTGACAGGCCCGGATGTTGTAGCGACGGTCACCCATGAGGAATTGACCGCTGAGGAATTAGGCGGGGCTAGCCAGCATACAAAAACTTCCGGGGTTGCCCATGGCGCCTTTGCCAATGATTTGGATATGCTGATGCAAACACGGCGGCTGCTCAGCTTCCTACCTTTATCTAACCGGGAAGTCGCGCCGGTTCTGGATTGCACGGACAGCGCCTATAGAGCCTCGCCTGTGCTGGATGCGATAATTCCGGATAATCCGAATATGCCTTATGATATGCGCTCGGTTATCGCCGAGCTTGTGGATGAGCAGGATTTCTTTGAAATCCACAAGGATTTTGCTGCCAATATTTTGTGTTGCTTTGCCCGTATGGAGGGGAAAACGGTTGGTATTGTTGCAAACCAGCCAACCGTGCTGGCGGGCTGCCTTGATATTAATGCCTCACGCAAAGCCGCGCGGTTTGTGCGCTTTTGCGATGCCTTTAATATTCCGATTTTGACGTTGGTAGATGTGCCTGGCTTTATGCCGGGTATGGCACAGGAGGCAGGCGGTATCATTAATCATGGAGCCAAGCTGTTATTTGCCTATGCCGAGGCTACCGTGCCGAAAATCACGCTGATTACCCGCAAAGCCTATGGCGGGGCCTATGATGTGATGGCTTCGAAACATTTGCGCGGTGATGTGAATTATGCCTGGCCTTCTGCAGAGATTGCGGTGATGGGACCGGAAGGGGCGGCGCGGATTATCTTCCGCGAGGCGGCCAAGGATCCGGCATCGCTAAAGGCCGCTACAGATGATTATCGCGAGAAATTCGCTAATCCCTTTGTAGCCGCCAGCCGCGGTTATCTGGATGATATTATCATGCCACGTAACAGCCGCCGGCGCATTATTCGGGCTTTGAATATGCTGCAAGACAAGGTGCTGACGAACCCGCCGCGCAAGCATGATAATTTGCCGCTCTAACCGGTATTTAAAAAACAGATTTTTCAGTTGGAATAGACATGTTTAAAAAGATTCTTATTGCAAACCGGGGCGAAATAGCCTGCCGAATTATGGCAACCGCCCAGAAAATGAATATTAAAACCGTTGCGGTATATTCTGATGCAGATGCTATGGCCCCGCATGTAGAAATGGCAGATGAGGCTGTGCATATTGGCCCCGCCCCGTCAAAAGAAAGCTATTTGCGAGGCGATGTGATTATTCAGGCGGCCCTGGATAGCGGGGCAGAGGCTATTCATCCGGGCTATGGATTTCTATCTGAAAATGCCGGTTTTGTGGAAGCGGTTAAACAAGCTGGCCTGACCTTTATCGGCCCGGATGTGCGCGCTATCAGCGTCATGGGGGATAAAATTGAATCCAAAGCCCTGGCACAATCAGCCGGCGTATCTTGCGTGCCGGGAACCGATGGCGCGGTTAGCGATGTTGATGAAGCGCTGGTTGCGGCGGCCTCTATCGGCTATCCGGTAATGGTCAAGGCTTCGGCTGGCGGCGGCGGCAAAGGGATGCGGGTAGTCCATAATGAGGCAGAGTTGCCAGAGGCGATGCGTGCGGCCATGACAGAAGCAGCAAATGCCTTTGGTGATGACCGTGTCTTTATTGAAAAATTTGTTGTCTCGCCGCGCCATATTGAAATTCAGGTGCTTGGGGATAGTCATGGCAATGTGATTTATCTGGGCGAGCGGGAATGTTCTGTGCAGCGCCGACATCAAAAGGTTGTTGAAGAGGCCCCTTCCAGCTTTATTAGCGATGCGACGCGCCAGGCTATGGGCGAGCAGGCTGTAGAACTGGCCAAGGCGGTAGATTATGTCTCTGCTGGCACGGTTGAGTTCATTGTTGGGGCAGATCAGGATTTTTACTTTCTGGAGATGAATACCCGTTTGCAGGTAGAACATCCGGTTACCGAACAGGTTTACGGCCTGGATTTGGTGGAACAGATGCTAAAGGTTGCGGCAGGGGAGGCTCTAACACTGAAACAGTCCGATATCACGGCCAAAGGCTGGTCGATAGAGGCCCGCCTATATGCCGAGGATTCTGCCAGAGGCTTTCTGCCCTCTACTGGCCAGCTTCGGCGCTATAGCGAGCCGCAGGGCAAAGGCATCAGAGCTGATTCCGGCGTTAGGGAAGGCGGCATGATATCGATGTTTTATGATCCGATGATTGCCAAGCTGATTGCCACCGCCCCGACCAGAGCCGAAGCGATAGACAGTCTGCGTCTGGCACTGGATCATTATCAAATTGCCGGTGTTGCGACGAACCGCCAGTTTCTATCCTCCATTCTGGATGATGCTGATTTTCGCGCTGGCAATATCACGACAGGCTTTATTGCCGAAAAATATGGCGATGC
>JBMHCK010000042.1:0-7584 GCA_049889955.1 Puniceispirillaceae bacterium (SeqCode) | reverse complement strand
ATCTACCCTGTGTTTTGATGGTAGGCTGATATAACCATAGTGGCAATAAACAGGCCCATAAAATAAATAGACTTATAAAATAAATAGACTGGCAGTTAGTGAGGCAAGGCAAGATGAACCCGCCATCTGATTTTGAAGGACCCTCCCTTTTTGAGGGACCAGAATTACAAAAGCGACAGGCAAATTTCACCCCCCTTTCCCCGCTATCCATGCTGAAGCGTACCGAGCGGGTTTATGGCCATAGGCTGGCCCATATCCACGGGAATATCCGGCGCAACTGGTCAGAGGTGGGGGCACGATGCCGGCGTCTGGCAAGCGCGTTACAGGCACGCGGCATTGGCAAGGGGGATGTGGTGGCCCTACTGGCACCCAATATCCCCGAAGCCTTTGAATGCGCGTTTGCAGTCCCCATGCTGGGCGCGATATTGAATGCCAATAATACGCGTCTGGATGCCCGGACACTTGGCTATATCCTTGCCCATGGAGAGGCTAAAATCCTGCTAGTGGATACCGAGCTTTACGATGTGGCACGCCAGGCGGTTGCCCTGTCGGCAAGAGATATTCCGATCATCGATATTTGTGATACGCAAGGGCCAGATGCAGGGCGCCAGACCGATATCAGCTATGATGATTTGCTGGCACAGGGCGATCCTGACTTTGCCTATAAGTTGCCAGCAGATGAATGGGATGCGCTGGCCCTGAACTATACATCCGGAACAACCGGCCAGCCAAAAGGGGTGGTCTATTCGCATCGCGGCGCCTATACAAATGCGGTGAATAATGTGGTTACCTGGACCATGCCGCATCATCCGGTCTATCTATGGACACTTCCGCTATTCCATTGTAATGGCTGGTGTTTTCCTTGGACTATCACCCTGCTTGGCGGCACAAATATCTTTATGCGCAGCCCGCGTGCCGACGCTATTTTCAACGCTTTTGCAGATCATAAGGTTACCCATCTATGTGGCGCCCCGATTATCATGTCGATGATAGCCATCGCCCCGCAAGCCGAGCGCCGCCCCTTTGATCAAAAGATTGAAATGATGACCGCGGCCGCACCGCCGCCTGCCTCGGTGATTGCCGAAATTGAGGCGCTGGGGATTAACATCACCCATGTTTACGGCCTGACAGAGGTTTATGGCCCGGCGGTTGTTTGTGCCTGGCAACCGGAATGGAATGACCTGCCTGTAACAGACCAAGCCCGGCTAAAAGCCCGGCAAGGTGTTGCGTATGAAATGCAGGAAGATGTGCTGGTACTAAACCCGGAAACAGGCCAGCCAGTGCCATTGGATGGCCAGACACAAGGCGAGATAGCCTTTCGCGGCAATATTGTTATGAAGGGCTATTTCAAACAAACATACGCAACCGATGAGGCCTTTCGCGATGGCTGGTTCTGGTCTGGTGATATCGCGGTGATGCATGAAGATGGCTATATCGAAATTCGTGACCGCGCCAAGGATATTATCATCTCAGGCGGCGAGAATATCAGCTCTATCGAGGTTGAAAAGGCCCTGTACAGCCATCCGGAGGTAGCACTAGCCGCAGTAGTAGCCATGCCAGATGATAAATGGGGAGAGGTTCCATGCGCCTTTGTTGAACGCATAGATGATGCACAGGTCACCGAAGCAGAACTGATCGCTCATTGCCAGGGCAAGCTGGCCGGATTTATGCGTCCGAAAAAAATCATCTTTGCCGAATTGCCAAAGACAACCACCGGAAAAATCCTAAAAACCGAGCTTCGTGACAGGGTAAAGTCCCGGCGCAGCGATAGCGAGGATTCAGCCTAATACTGAAAAGCTGGATTCGGTGTTTACAGGGCGCTTGCGCGAATAAAACCCGGCATTAATTTCGGTGCCGATATAAGGCAGGGTAAAGCGCATTGGCACTTCATCATGATCTGTCCCGCCCTCGCAATACTCAATCAGTGCGGCCATCATCTTGCCAGCGATAGGCGCATTTTTATATTGATTGCCACTACTGCCACAGGCCATGTAATAGCCATCAAGGCTGGTTTTGTCATAAATCGGAATCCAGTCTGTAGAGGCATCATATAAATCAACCACGCCGCGCATCTGCGAGCCGATGCCAAGGCTCGGCACCCGCTGGGCATACCGCAAAGCCTGCGTTTTCCACTGTTCTGAAAAATTGCGATCATAGGCTGTATCATCTGATGTCCATTGATGGGGATCACAGGGCGGATCTTCACTACCAATAAGGATATGATTGCCATGCTCTGGCCGACAATAAAGGGCAATATCGCTATCCGAGACAATCAATCCCTGTGTTTCAAAGTTAAATCCTTCAGGGGATGGAACATGCACAACCTCTTGTCGCAAGGGGCGGGTTGTAATGGTCATCTCGTCTATCACGCCCGCCAGCTGGTTGATATGGGCTGAACCAGGCCCCGCGACATTAACAACAACAGGCGCATATAGGCTGGTGCCATCTCGCAGGCGAACGCCGATAACTTTGCCACCCTCTTGCAAAATTTCGGTAACCTCTACACCCAGGGTGAATTTTGCCCCATGCTGGGCAGCGGCAGCTGCAAGATTTTGCGAGGATAAGGCAGGGTCGGTTACATAACCTGCCAGCGGCCAATAGACCCCGCCATGAATATGGCAGCCATTAGGCTGGGCAAACCCCGCATCATCCATGCGCTTTGGCGGGGCATAGCTCTCCAGATTATAGATCGGCAGACGGTCAGTAATTTGGCTTGCATCCCATTCCTCAATCGGGATATTCAGCGCATGGCTATTTTCAATATGCTTTTGCATAAAGTCATTTTCAGGTGTTTTCATCACCAGACAGCCACATTGCTTGAATTTGGCCAGATCATGCCCGCTATCCAGCCCCAGATATTCTGCCCAGTCGCGCCAGTAATGATAGCCCTCCCACGCAAAAGCGGTGCCGTCAAAGGTCGAATAATGCATACGAATAATCGCACAGGACCCAGCGGTTGAGCCGTGCCCTATCTGGCGATTGCGATCTACAGACAGGGTTTTATAGCCGCGTTTGGCCAGCTCAAAGGCGGTAGCTGTGCCAATAACACCGGTTCCAATAATAATCGCATCCATGCTATCGCTCATCTCTGCCTCTCTTTTTTAGATAGTCGTATCTTTCATCTAATCGCCTGAAATAGATACATGCTGTTATCCGCGCATAACCGCCCCTTTTGGATCATAAGGGGAGGCGGCAATAACTTTTGCCGCCCGTTTAACGCCAACTACATGCACCGCCAGTTCGGTGCCTTCTGCGGTTAATTCTGCATCGACCATCGCCATCGCTAGCGAGCGTTGCACGCAATGCCCATAGCCGCCCGAAGTAACAAATCCGGCCAGCTTGTCGCCTGCCCATACAGGCTCAAAACCTGAGGCATCTGCATCACCTGCCTCTATTTGCAGAGTCACCAATTTTTGTGCCGGGCCATTGCCATCGCGCTCTGCTATCACGGCCTCGCGCCCAATAAATTCAGGCTTGTCCCATGCAATCCATCTATCCATACCCGTGGCGGCAGGGGTATAGCCTTGGGTAAATTCCGCAGACCAAATGCCAAAGCTTTTTTCCAGCCGCAAGGATAACAGCGCATTAAAACCAAATTCACTAATATCGCTTGCCGCCCCAGCCTCTAGCAGTAATCGGCGCAAGGCAATATGATCTCCCATGCGGCAGTGGATTTCGTACCCCATCTCGCCAGTGACAGACAAACGCCCTATTTTACACCGCAGCAAACCGATATCAAAATCACCGCATCCCATAAAAGAAAGCTTATCTGCCCCGCCCTCGCCTAGCTGCGCGATAACCTGTCTGGATTTTGGCCCCGACAGCGAGAACCCTGCCCATTCCTCTCCCAAATCCTGAACCGTTACACCCTCTATTAAATGATCATTAAACCAGCGCATATGCCAGGCCCGCAGATAATAGGAGCCCATAATCCACCAGCTGCCATCGCCCCAGTTAAACAGGGTCAAATCGCCTTTCATCCGGCCATCCTTGCCCAGCATGGGGGCCAGCCCGGCCCGGCCCGGTGCAGGCAGCTTTGAGGCCATAAGGGTATTTAGCCAGCGTTCCGCATTTGGCCCGGTCACCTCAAAACGGGAAAAGCCGGTAATATCCAGCAAGCCAACCCCTTCGCGCACCATCTGGCATTCCTGTGCAACAATATCGAACGCATTGGATCGGCGCAGAGAGGGCGTTTCTTTAAACCCTTTCGGGGCAAAATATAGCGGGACTTCCAAATCCCAGCTTTGCCCCCATTGGCATCCCGCCGCCGTCATCGCGTCATGGGCGGGGGCCATTTTCAGGGGTCTGCCAGCTGGCAGCTGTTCATTCGGATAGGTCATCACAAAACGGCGCGAATAAAACTGGCCGGTTGTCTGGCGGATATATTCCTTATTTTCGGCAAAGCGGCCATAACGCGCGACATCCATACCATAGACATCAGCTTCTGCCTCGCCATGGATCATCCATTCTGCCAGCGATTTACCGACCCCTCCCCCTTGCAAGAAACCCGCCATCACCGCACAGGCGCACCAATAGCCAGGCTTGCCAGGTACCGGCCCCACCAGCGGATTACCATCTGGTGAAAAGGTAAACGCCCCATTAACCCAGGTTTTCACGCCCACATCCTGTAGCACCGGATAGCGTTCAAACCCCATTGTTAATTCATGTTCAATACGATCTGTCTGTTCCTGAAACAGCTCCATCCCGTAATCCCAGGGCGCGCCATCCATCGCCCAATGTTCATGATCAATTTCATAGATGCCCAGCAGCACGCCATTTTGATCCTGCCGCAAATAGGTAAAGCCTTCCAAATCCACCGTCATTGGCACTTCAAAATCAATCTCTTCCAGCATCGGGATAGAATCTGAAATCAGATAATGATGTTTTAGCGGCGATACAGGCAGCTCTATCCCGGCCATCCGGCCTACCTGTTTTGCCCACAGGCCAGCGGCATTTACCACATGCTCGCAACTGATAACCCCCTTATCGGTGATGACCCGCCATCCATCGCTAGTCTGTTCCAGCGCTTCAACCTTGGTATGTTCAAAATATTGGGCCCCACGCTTGCGCGCTGCGGCGGCATAGGCATGAACCGTGCCAGTGGTATCCAGATAGCCTTCCCTGTCAGCCCACATACCGCCTAACAGCCCATCGGTAGACATAATGGGATTCAGCTTTGCAGCTTCCTCTGGGGTGACCAGATGGCAATCATCAATGCCGATAGACTGAAAGACGCGGTAGGCTGATTGCAACCATTCCCACCTGTCAGGCGTGCCAGCCATCGTCAGCCCGCCAGTCATATGCAGGCCGATATTCTGGCCGCTTTCTGCCTCGATCTCTTGCAACAGATCAATGGTATAGGCTTGCAAACCCGCGATATTGGGATCGGCATTCAGGGCATGTATCCCCCCTGCCGCATGCCATGAAGACCCCGCTGTCAGGATCGAGCGTTCCAGCATACACACATCACTCCAGCCCATTTTGGCCAGATGATAAATGACCGACGCGCCAACCACGCCCCCGCCAATGACCACAACACGGTAATGGGAATTCATATCGCCCTCCCCCAAAAAGCACCTATTTTTTCCTATCTTTAACTAGAAAAAGACTGGTAGCCGATGTCAAGCATAGAAAGGCTGATATTCTGTACGGCAATAGACGCACCGCCTAGCTGATGCCCTAGATGCAGCTATCCACCCGTCGGCAGGCTGAAATCGGTATAGACAAAGCCTTCTCTTTCTACGGTTTCCCCCTGTACCAGATTTAGCGGCTCGGCAAAGCCCGGGGCGAATGAGACAACCGTGTGGAACTCGCCATTTTCGCCGCACGGATCTACCCCCTCTGGCAGCTGGTCTAAAAACGCCTGATTAAATAGATGACCGCATAATTCTTTGGGCAGTTTTTTCGGGTTCAAAGTCACAATATGGGCGACCAGCCCATCTGCCAGCATCTGTTGTGCCAGCTGGGATGTATCCATCCCCCACAAAGGGAAATGCGGGGTCAGGCCAGCCCCCAGCAACCGTTCTTCGCGATAGGCGCGCACATCTTCCAAAAACAAATCACCAAATACCCAATCATGGATATTTCGGCTTTTCAGAGTATCCACACAAGCCGCCATACGCGCATCATAATCTTCATTACTGCAAGGATAGGGCAGGTCCACCTCTATCAGAGGCAGGCCCAGTGATTGTGCCTGTGCCTGAGCGATTTTCCTTTGCGTGCCGTGAATAGCGACCCGGTCAAACATTTCGTTAAAGGTAGAGACAAGGCCGACCAGTTCAATATCGGGGTGCTGGCGCGCTGCCTGCAGGGCAAAGGCGCTATCCTTGCCAGAGGACCAGGACATAACTGCAGGTTTTTTATTCATGATAATACCTCTTTAATCGCATCCAGCCCATCGCTGAGGGCGGCCGGGCCAGGTTGCAGGATAAGAGCTGATTTTATTTCGGCAATCTGATTATTTTTAACCGCTGGAATATCCTGCCATCCGGGGCGGGCGGCTATTTTTTCTACCCGGACTTTTTTTCCGCACCAGGAAGCCAGAATAATATCCGGTGCAGCCTCTATCACCTGGCGGGAGGAGACAATCCTGTCTTTTGCGGCTTTCTGGGCTGCTAATTGGCTGAATACATCGCGCCCGCCAGCGATTTCCACCAGTTCCGATACCCATTTAATACCACTGATCATCGGGTCATCCCATTCTTCGAAATAGACAGATGGCACCAGCCTGCCCTGCCTGCTGGCGGCGATTTTCATCAGCCTGTCTTCATAGCTTTTTGCCAGTTTTTCTGCGGTGTCAGATGCTCCTACCAGCGCCCCAAGATGCCGGATCATAGCCAAAATTCCGGCAATATCGCGCTGATTATAGGCCATTACGGTCACGCCTAGCTTGATTAGCTCTGCAACAATAGGGGCCTGTAAATCCGAGAAGGTCAGTACAATATCTGGCTCTAGATCCAGAATTTTTGGAATATCGGCTGAGGTAAAGGCCGCGACGCGCGGTTTTTCTTTACGTACCTGTGCAGGCCGCACCGCATAGCCAGACACGCCGACTATGCGTGCTTCCTGACCTAGCAGATATAGCGTTTCTACAGTTTCTTCGGTCAGGCATATAATTCGCTCAGGGGGGAATTTTCGCACTTTGTCAGCCCTCAGGTAAAAGAAAACTTATTGTGGCACGATCCATAGGTGCGCCAATCAGGGTACCAGTTCATCCACTTTCAGAAACAGCCATTCTTCTTAAACCGTTTGAAACTGGCCTTTATCCGCCATGATGGGATAGGCGATAATTTGGCTGATTATTTTGGTGGCAGGCGCACCGCCCCATCCAGGCGAATAATGCTGCCATTCAAATAGGCATTCTGAACGATATCGCCGACCAGCTGGCCAAACTCGGTTGGCTGGCCCAGACGGTTGGGAAACGGAATTGTGGCAATAATCCCCTCGACAGTTTCTTCGGGCAACCCCTCCATCATCGGGGTATGAAACAGGCCAGGCGCAATCGTCATCACCCGAATAGCTGTTTTGGCAAATTCGCGCGCAACGGGCAGGCACATGGACGCAATCGCCCCTTTGGATGCCGCA
>JBMHCK010000041.1:0-3302 GCA_049889955.1 Puniceispirillaceae bacterium (SeqCode) | reverse complement strand
ATCGATGCAGAGAATCCAGAAGTGCTGTTCTTTGCTGGACATTTCGCACGTTTGGACGGGGATATGGAAACAGCAAGGGGCCAGTGGCAAAGATTGCTGGATAAGGTGCCGCCGGAAAGCGAAACCGCCCGCCTGTTACAGGCAGAACTAGACAAGCTTACTCCCTAAAAAGTTAATTTCTCTGATATTTTAACACCTAATCTACGCCTGAAATAACACCCTGACAGGTTTATTGTGAAATAGTGATAGATTTTTTTCGCTGTTTTCTGGCTTTTTTTTTGACTTCCTTTTCTCTTTTTATGCCGTTCACGCGAATGTGATTTAGAATTCACGAATTAATAATATATCTATGTCTTAATAAGAATTATCGAATGAACGAAAGGCATAAGAGATGGCGTTTAAAAATGAACAGGAACTGGTTACCGTTACTTTTTTCCATTCACGTTCTTATGATAGCTGGTTATCCCAGCGTCAGTTCCGTTCAGCGCCAGTTAAAGATCTGATACTGAAAATTAAAAACACGATGAAAGCACCGGAAAATTACGCCTGTTTCTCTCTCAAAGATGGCAAAGTTATCGCGCTGGATCGTGTTGGACAGTTTGTAATGATGTAATCATCCGTTCTCCCTCCTCTCCTCCCAAAAGATTACATTGTTACATCAAAAGGGCCTCCGAATTCACACCAGATTTAGGGGGTCTTTTTTTGCAAGAGGAAAAATTCCAAAGGGGTATAAAAGCAAAATAGAATATAAAAAAGGTCTGAAATCAGGGTAATACCTGGCTTCAGACCTTTAATAATGGTGAGCGGTACAGGATTCGAACCTGTGACCCAGTGATTAAAAGTCACTTGCTCTACCAACTGAGCTAACCGCCCGCAATGGGCTAGTCCTCCACTGCATAAAGTGGCGGACTGCGTCAGGTTATAGAGTTCTTGACGATCAGTGTAAACCCCAAAACTGCACAAAATTTCAGATGGTGGCGAGGGGCGTTAACTGGCCGCCGACCGGGCCTGCCAGACTGTATTAAATAGCGATTATTATCCGCTAAAATAGCGCTTTATCCGCGCTTCTACCTCTGATGGAACGAAAGATGAGATATCCCCGCCAAATTTTGCAATTTCCTTGACCAGAGAAGAGGCAACAAAATGTTGGTTTTCCGAAGCGGTCAGAAACACGGTTTCAAGGTCGCCTTTCAGCCGCCGATTGGCACTTGCCATTTGAAATTCATATTCAAAATCAGATACCGCCCGCAAGCCGCGGATAATAAAGCTTGCATCAATTTTCTCGGCAAAATCAGTTAATAATCCAGTAAAGCTTTTAACAATTATCTGTTTGTTTTCGCTTTCTTTTATTTCATTTTTACGGTGGATTAACGCCATTTGTTCCTGAACGATCGCCAGCCTTTCCTCAAGGGAAAAAATAGGTGATTTACCACTATTTTCTGCCACCCCGATAACCAGCACATCGCAAATCTGGCTGGCTCGGGTCATAATATCCAAATGCCCAAAGGTGAGCGGGTCAAAAGTGCCTGGATATAAGCCTATGCTGTTGCGGCCTGTTTGGGTCATGCTGAACCCTCATTATTTGATGTTGTCTCTGCGCTTTCGCCCACATCTGATGATGTATCTGATGAGGTGTCTGGAACCAATTCCGCTCCCTCCTCTTCTTCATCACCTGTATCGGCGTCGCGGATAACGCCTACAGAAACGACTTTTTCAGCGCCATCAACCTCAAACAAGCGTACCCCTTGTGTCTTTCTGCCTGCAACGCGTATAGTATCACCCTCACCGCCATCCACGCGGATACGGATAACCTTGCCAGCATCGGTAACCAGCATCAACTGATCTTCGGCAAATACTGTAAAGGAGGCGACCACCATTCCATTGCGTTCTGAGGTTTCGATATTCGCAACCCCCTGTCCGCCGCGACCTGTGCGCCGATAATCCTCTACCGAGGTGCGTTTGCCATAGCCATTTTCGGTAATGGACAGAACAAATTCGCGCTCCGGGTCTTTGATAACACACATAGAAACCAGATAGTCTTCATTCAGCAGGCGCATACCGCGCACCCCTACCGAGCCGCGCCCTTTAAATACCCGCACCTCATTCACCGCAAAGCGAATAGCCTTGCCATTGCGAGAGGCCAGCAACACATTATCGGCATCCTGACAAGGAAGCACACCGATAAGGCTGTCATCTTCATCCAGTTTCATAGCGATTTTACCATTTCGCATGATATTGGTGAAATCAGAGAGCAGGTTGCGCCGGATATTGCCCTTTGCCGTGGCAAACAGAATATTCAATGTTTCCCAGCTTGCCTGATCCTGCGGCATTGGCATCACTGTCTGGATAGTTTCTTCCGGGGCGATCGGCAACATATTTACCATCGCTTTACCGATAGATTGCGGCGACGCCTCGGGCAATTTATAGCATTTTAGCTGATATACCATGCCCTTGGAGGTAAAGAATAAAATAGGCGTATGGGTGTTGGCGACAAACAGGCGCGTAACAAAATCCTCATCACGTGTTTTCATGCCGGTTCGGCCTTTACCACCCCGCCGCTGGGCCCGATAATCTGACAGGGCAACCCGCTTGATATAGCCGCGGTGGCTGACCGTAACAACCATATCTTCTTGCTGGATTAAATCTTCATCATCCTGATCTGCCAGCGCATCGGATATTTCTGTGCGGCGCGGATTATCCAGGCGATCATGGGTCGCTTGCAATTCTTCCAGCACGACTTCTGTAAGGCGCGCCTGGCTGGACAGAATTTCCAGATAATCCTGTATTTGATCAGCCAGCTCTCTGGTTTCTTCTGCCAGCTTGTTGCGTTCCATGCCGGTCAGGCGTTGCAGCCGTAATTCCAAAATAGCACGGGCTTGCGTTTCCGATAGGTGATAATGCCCATCTACAACCTTGTGACCAGGATCATCAATAAGCGATATAAAGGCTTCTACCTCTACTGCGGGCCAGGCCTTATCCATCAGGCCCTGGCGGGCTTGTTCTGCATTAGGCGCACTTTTGATGAGCTCGATAATCTCGTCAATAGAGGCAAGAGCAACCAGCAAGCCGGCCAAAATATGCGCGCGATCGCGCGATTTAGCTAATAAATGGCGGGTACGGCGGGTAATCACTTCGCGCCGGAAGCTACAAAAGGCATCTAATACCTGACGCAGGCCCATCTGTTGCGGCCGGCCATTATGCATAGCCAGCATATTCACCGCAAAACTGGTCTGTAATCTAGTATGGCGGTAAAGCTGATTCAGGACAACATCCCCTGATCCGTCTCGCTTGATCTCAATGAC
>JBMHCK010000040.1:0-20648 GCA_049889955.1 Puniceispirillaceae bacterium (SeqCode) | reverse complement strand
CCGTGTCATATCCCTGCCAGTAAGCGCCCCATTTCATTGTGCAATGATGGCCCCAGCCGCAGATGTAATGGCGCAGGCGCTTGGCTCTACAACCATGCGGAATGCCGCGGTTCCGGTAGTGTGCAATATCACCGCATCTAGCGAGCAAAGCGCTGATAAATTGCGCTCTAACCTGGTAGCACAGGTAACCGGGCGGGTGCGTTGGCGCGAGACTATGGAGTATATGGTAGCCGAGGGGGTTACCCGCTTTATCGAGCTTGGCACAGGTAAAGTGTTATCCGGGCTGGCCAAGCGTGCCGCCCCGGAGGCAGAAATCTTGTCCGTTGATACGCTGGATGATATTAAAAAGGCCTTTGATCTGTAAGAACAGAAATCTGGATATGGGCTATTTACAGTAAGATAGCTAAAAAAGGGGAAAAGCAAATGTTTGATCTAACCGGAAAATCAGCCCTTATCACCGGCGCTAGCGGCGGTATTGGCAGTGCGATAGCCAAAGCCTTTCATGGGCAAGGCGCGCAGGTTATCTTGCATGGCACACGGGCTGAAAAGCTGGAAAGCCTGAAAGCAGAGCTGGGAGAGGGCGCGCATGTACTAACCGCCAATCTAGCAGATCGCGAGGCGGTATCGTCTATGTTCGCCACCGCAACCGAAATGGCGGGGTCCGTTGATATCTTGGTAAATAATGCTGGCATCACCCGTGATAATCTGTTCATGCGAATGAAAGATATGGAATGGGATGATGTGCTAGAAGTAAATATGACTGCCAGCATGTTACTATGCCGCAGTGCCATGCGGTCCATGATGAAGGCACGCTGGGGCCGAATTATTTCTATATCTTCTATTGTCGGAATAACAGGCAACCCTGGTCAGACAAATTATGCGGCATCAAAAGCCGGCATGATAGGCTTTAGCAAATCCCTAGCCGCCGAGGTTGCCAGTCGCGGTATCACCGTGAATGTGATTGCCCCGGGCTTTATCGAAACACCTATGACTGATGCGTTGACTGACGAGCAGAAAGAAAAGCTGCTGGTGAATGTTCCAGCCGGCCGTTTAGGGCAGGGTGACGAGATTGCCGCAGCTGCGCTGTATCTGGCTAGCCAGGAGGCAGGCTATGTTACAGGGTCGACTTTGCATGTGAATGGCGGCATGGCAATGCTGTAGGGTAAATTTCGGGTTTCAGGAGAGCAGATTTTCAGCTTTATTGGAATTTTGTATAGTAGAATTTTTTGACTGGTATTATCACAGTAACTGTGATATCCCCTGCAAAACTGATGGGCTAAATGCCAACTAAATTGGCTAAGCTTAAGCTTTAAGGAAGATAAAAATGAGTGACATTGCAGATCGCGTAAAAGGCATCGTTGTAGAACATCTGGGCGTAGACGGTGATAAGGTTGTTGAAGGCGCATCATTTATCGATGATCTTGGCGCTGACAGTCTGGATACTGTTGAGCTGGTCATGGCGTTTGAAGAAGAATTTGGTTGCGAAATTCCAGATGACGCTGCTGAAAAGATTCTGACAGTTAAAGATGCTGTAGATTTTCTGCAGGAAAACGCAGCTTAATTTGAATGCATTTAAAACGCCCTGCGCCTGCGACACTGGAAAATCTTTTCAGTGTTCCCTATGGTAGCGGGCGTTTTTCTTTAGCGGTGCAATAAGCGGAGTGAGGGTGATATGCGGCGTGTTGTCATAACAGGCATGGGTATTGTGTCACCACTGGGTGCTGGGCTGCAACATAACTGGGACAGCCTGCTGAACGCACGCAGCGGTATTAGTCGGATTTCGGGGTTTGAAACAGCTGATCTGGCATGTCAAATCGCTGGGCAAGTTCCCCAGGATGGGCGCGAGGGCGCCCTGAATCTGGATGATTTTATCGAGCCTAAAGAACAACGCAAACTTGATCGCTTTATTCAGCTGGGTATTGTCGCCGGTGTTGAAGCGGTTGAGGATTCTGGCTGGAAGCCAGAAGATATCGCCTCTCAGGACAGGTCAGGGGTGATGATGGGCTCTGGCATTGGCGGCTTGCAGACAATCGTTGAAAATGCCGAGCTGCTAAATGAACGTGGGCCCCGCCGAATTAGTCCGTTTTTTATCCCTTCTGCGCTGATCAATCTTATTTCTGGCCAGATTTCCATTCGATATGGCTATCGGGGGCCAAACCATGCGGTGGTTACCGCCTGTTCAACAGGCGCCCATGCGATTGGGGATGCCGCGCGTCTTATCGCTTTTGATGATGCAGATGTGATGCTGGCTGGCGGTGCCGAGGCAGCTGTTTGCCGTCTGGGCATTGCTGGATTTGCTGCCGCGCGTGCGCTGTCTACCAGCTATAACGATAACCCGGAAGTTGCATCGCGCCCCTATGATACTGGCAGAGATGGCTTTGTGATGGGCGAGGGGGCTGGCGCGCTGGTACTCGAAGAATATGAACATGCCAAAGCCAGAGGCGCAAAAATCTATGGTGAGGTAAAAGGGTATGGCTTGTCTGGTGATGCGTATCATATCACAGCCCCAGCTGAAGATGGCAATGGCGGGTACCGCGCTATGGCTGCAGCCCTGAAACGGGCAAAGCTGGATGTTGGTGAAATTGACTATATTAACGCCCATGGCACCTCTACCCCGCTAGGCGATGTTATCGAGGCAAATGCGGTGCGCCGCTTGCTAGGCACGGATAACAGCGCTATTTCGATGTCCTCTACCAAGAGCGCGACTGGCCATTTGCTAGGTGCGGCCGGGGCTATTGAAGCTATTTTCTCAACCCTTGCGGTGGAACAGGATATCGTGCCGCCAACGCTGAATTTGCATGATCCTGAGCCAGCGCTGGATGGGCTGGATTTGGTACCGCTACAGGCGAAAAAGCGTGTGGTACGCAATGCGATGTCAAATTCCTTTGGGTTTGGGGGGACAAACGCATCCCTAATCATCGGCAAAGCTGACTAGTGAGCGAACAAGAGTCCCCATCTCCAGCCTCTTCTCCCTCACGATTAAAACGCCTTATTATCCGCTTTCTGGTCGTGCTGGCTATGCTTGGCGTTGTTGGCGCGATTGCCGGATATCTTGTTGCAGATAGCCTTCGCACACAAAAAGGCCCCCATATAGAGCCGGTTCTGGTCACTATCGAAAGAGGCGATGGGCGATTTACGATTAAGCATAAGTTACACCGGGCAGGGGTGCTTTCCAATCCTCTGCATCTGGATATTGTAGCACTGCTGCAGTCTGGCGGATTTCAGCCACGCGCCGGTGAATATAAAATTCCCGCAGCGGCCAGCCTTGCCCAGATAATCACGCTGTTAAATAGTGGCAAGACCTATCAGCGGCGACTGACCATTATTGAGGGGTGGCGTAGCTATGATGTGATGCTGGCGATAAATTCTGCTGAAGGGCTGAATTCAGTTATTTTGCGTCCCCCTGAAGAGGGAAGCATTTTTCCCGATACCTATTATTACACAAAAGGCATGGATAGGCGTGAATTACTAGCCAGAATGCAGGCGAAAATGGATATCACACTTGCCCAGATATGGGCAGAAAGACAGAAAAATTTACCCTATACATCGCCGCGTGATCTGCTGATTATGGCCTCTATCATTGAAAAAGAGACAGGCCGCGCTGCAGAACGGGAATTGGTTAGCGGGGTGTTTGTAAACCGGTTACGGAAAAAAATGCGCCTGCAATCTGATCCAACAGTGGCCTATGGTCTAGCCCGCGAGGCGCCGCTTCCTACCCGCCTGACCAGAAAAGATTTGAACAATCCGCATAGCTGGAATACCTATCAGATGCGCGGACTGCCGGGTGGGCCAATTGCTAATCCCGGGGCCCAAGCCTTACAGGCCGCAGCCCATCCCGCCCAGACAGATTATCTGTATTTTGTTGCCGATGGTAAGGGCGGGCATAATTTTGCAAAAACACTGGACGGCCATAACCGGAATGTCCGAACATATAGAAAAATAATTTCACAGGCAGATTAAAATGATTGAACGTCGTGGCCTTATGCTGGTGCTTTCCTCGCCGTCTGGAGCGGGCAAAACTTCTATTGCCAGAACCTTGTTAAAAAATGACAGCCAGCTCAGCATGTCTGTATCGGCCACCACACGTCGCAGGCGCCCAGGAGAGGTGGAAGGCAAGGACTATTTCTTTATTGATGAGCATAATTTCAAGACTAAGATCAATCAGGGACATTTCCTTGAATATGCCGAGGTTTTTGACCATTTCTATGGGACACCTGCGGATGCGGTGAATAAAACCCTTAGCGAAGGGCGCGATGTGCTGTTTGATATTGACTGGCAGGGTACCCAGCAAATCAAAGCCCGGGCCCGTCAGGATCTGGTGAGTATTTTTGTGCTACCCCCCTCAACCCCGGAGTTGGAGCGTCGCCTGTTAAGCCGGGCACAGGACAGCGCCGATGTTGTCGCCAGAAGAATGGCCAAGGCCGCGGATGAGATGAGCCATTTCCCTGAATATGATTATGTTATTATCAATCATGATTTGGCCAGATCAGTGGCGGCCGTGCAAACCATTCTGGATGCTGAGCGTTTGCGTATTGATCGGCAACAAGGATTGGGTGATTTTGTTAAACAGCTCCGCCAGTCCAGCAGCGGCTAGCGCTGCTGTTCTATCTGGCTATACAGGCGGGCAAGCGCACAAAACGCCTCAATCGGTAAATCTTGTGGACGGCTGGCAGGGTCAATCCCGGCTTTTTCGATAAAGGCGGCACCGCCATAACGCTTGAACGAGGCGCGCAACATCTTTCGGCGTTGACCAAAGGCAATGGCGGTTACGGCTTCCAGATCGCTCGCCTCGCAATCTGCCAGAGGCTTGGGGCGCGGAATAATCCGCACCACTGTTGAGGTGATTTTAGGGGGCGGAATAAACGCCTCAGGCGGGATATCAAACACACATTCTGCAGTTGCCCGCCATTGGGTGATGATAGATAGGCGGCCATAGGCTGCATCGCCAGGCTGGGCGGTAATCCGCATGGCTACCTCTTTTTGAAACATTAGGATGAAGGATGCAAAATCATCTGCATGTTCCAGCCATTGTAGCAGCAAGGTAGTAGCAATATTATAGGGCAGATTAGCAATTATTTGACGCGGGGCGGTGCCGAGTTCCCAAACAGCTTGTGCCAGCGCATCAGCCTCGATAAATGTCAGCCGTCCATTAGCCGCATCGATAAGATGTTGCAGAAACCCAAGGACCCGCCTGTCTTTCTCAACCGCGATAACCTGTTCTGCCCCCTCCAGCAACAGCGCCCGTGTCAGCCCGCCTGGCCCAGGGCCAATCTCTATCACTGTGTTAGCGAAAGGCATTGCCGCACGGGCAATCTTAGAGGTCAGATTAAGGTCGAAGAGGAAATTTTGGCCAAGCGATTTGCGGGCTTTTAGATCGGCTGCCCCAACCAGATCGCGCAAGGCAGGCAGGTTCATCACGGCCTGCTGAACAAATTGTGTGTCGGTGTTATTTTCCATAGGCATGCTGGGCCATTTCTGTTGCCATATCTATTGCTGCAATCAGACTGTCCGGGCGAGCATCCAAATGGCCAGCGCGGTCGAACGCGGTGCCATGATCTGGCGAGGTGCGGATGAAATCAAGTCCCAGTGTTACATTCACGCTATTGAAGAAATCTATTGTTTTTACAGGGATAAGGGCCTGGTCATGATACATACACAACACTGCATCATAGTTTTTTCTGGCCTCAGTATGGAACAGGCTGTCTGCTGAATGTGGGCCGGAGAGACGCAGATTTTCAATTGAAAATTCAGATAAAAAGGGAAGGATCCTGTCTATCTCAAAGCGGCCAAGATAGCCAGATTCGCCTGCGTGCGGGTTTAAGCCTGCGATGGAAATATGCGGATGGGCAATGCCAAAATATTGCTTCAGCGCGCTTGCCAATATGGTTATGGTCTGGGCTAAATCTGCCTCAGTGATGGCATTTTCAACTTCATTTAGGGGAATATGCACGGTAAGCGGGATAACCCGTAGCTGTGGATTGGCAAGCATCATAACTGGCCGCTTTTCTCCGCCATCCAAATAGGCCAGAAACTCTGTATGGCCAGGATAGGAAAAACTAGCCTGATACAGATTATCCTTGGCTATGGGATTGGTAACAACCGCACAAAATGCCTTGTCTTTGACCTGACGTACCGCCATTTCAATAGCGGTGATGATTTGCGGGGCGTTAGCCGGGTCCGGAGTGCCTGCAATGGGTTTTGTTGCCCATCTATCATGTAATACATGACAGGTGCTTTTACGCGTACTAGCAAAGCTGGTAGCGTCATATTCCGCAAAAGGAATATCCAGCCCCAGGGCATCTGCAATTCTGCTTAGATGGTCTATATCACCTTGCAATACAATGTTTTTGCGGCCAGCCTGCCAAGCCCGAAGGCTAATCTCTGGACCGATGCCAGCCGGGTCCCCTGGCGTGATGATAGCGGGGCGCTGAGCCTGCATATCGTCTGCTGGAGGGGAATATGTATCACTATCTGACAATTATTCTGTGCCTTTGCGCTCTAGCTGCGATAATCAATAACAGCTTTGCGTTGTAACCGCAGTAAATAACGGCCGCTGATGCTATTAAACAGCTTTTCGAATTCCACCCGTTTCAAGGTTTCAATATCTGGCAGCTCAGTGGTTGGCTGAACCCGCTCACATACCATGAATACAGTCATGCCTTCGCTAAAGGGCAGGGCAGGGCTTTTTTCTCCAACCTGAAGTGGAGCCATAATTTTTTGTAATTGCGGAGATAGCGATCCAACTTGCAGGTCATTCAAAATAGGCAACGCGCCTGAGCCCAGCTTTTTATTAAGATCAGCCATCTCATTACAATTTTGCAGATCAGCAGTTTCTTGCAAGATTTTTTCCCCTGCCTTACTGCGATCTTCTTTTGAGGCATCTGCTGCGAGCGGCTGAATAGCGCGTGCCATGGTCAGTGTAGCTGCTTTTGGATCGGCAAGACCGTTTTCCCTAAACCCGTCTTTTTTCAGAATGTACAAGCGTCCATCCAGCTCGATTGGGCCGATGACCTCGCCCTCGTCTGCGTCTAGCAGCAATGTTTGTAAAGAAACTGGCAGCCTGGATAATAGCATCCAGTTAACCCGCCCGCCTTGTTGTGCGGTTGCCGCCTCTGAATATTGCGAGGCAATGCTTGAAAAGCTTGCTTTGCGCTCCAGCGCTTCGATAATTTTATCTGCTAGCTCGCTCGTCTTATCCTTCGGGCGGTTTGGGTTAGGCTGAAGCAGAATCTCGCTTAATTTAATCTGTGGCTCGTTTTGGGCAGCTTTCAGTTTTTTCAGCTCTTGTTCGGCTAAATTATCCAGATTTTCAAATTGACGCGGAAACCGTACGCGTAACACATTACCCCACAGAATGTCAGACAAATATTTATCTGTAACCGTGGAAACAGAAATGCCTCGTTCCTTTAGCACCTGTCCACCAGGCTTGTCGCCCTTTCTAAAGTTCTGGTCAACCAGTTGCCGAGCCGTGCTTGTTGCTTCGGGGACAAAGTTGCCAAGCTGTTCCTTTGCAGCCTGAAATTTGATTTTTTCAGATACAAGCTTTTGCAAGGTATCGGCTCTGAAATCCGCTCCATCCATCTCCAGGTTGCTAAGTGTCCGCAGAAATTTCATCCGATTTTCCAGGTCCAGGCTAGTGATAGGCTCGCCATTTACCAGTGCTACCACAGAAACCCGCTGCGATGCATCAGCGCTGGTGGTGGAAATAGAGAAGATCGCAAATATACATATACACGCCATGATCGCCGAGGCGATACGAGATGAGGGAGTGAATTTGCGATAGATGTGGCTGGTTTTCATGAAAGGTGACATCCTAAAGGAGACAGATTTATTCATCGGCTCTGGCAAGCAGGAACCCGCTAAGCAAACAAATCATTACAGCCGGTCCCCATCCGGCAAGAAGGTAAGGGATTTTCGCTGAACTACCAAGAAAGTAAACAAAGTTGGATAGAAAATAAATGCCAAATCCAGCCCCGACACCAATCAGGATAATTCGGATTTTTGTTTGCCGTGAAAATGAAGTCAGCGTCAGACTGGCTGCAAGCAATGCTAATCCCATCAGCTTTAGCGGTGTGGATAATAATTGATGCATAAATACCAAATGCGGGCTAACTGGCAAGCCTGCGCGCTGTTGCACTTCAATAAAATTTGGCAGCTTATAAATGCTTACTGTCTTTGGCGGCAAGGTGCTTTCGGACAAATCAGATGGCCGCAGGACGGTGGGCATAATAACATCCCCTAAAATGGTATTTTCCCCTGCATTGCTTACCCTGACCGCATCGGCGATAATCCAGCCATTTTCGGTTAGCTTCATACTGGCAGCCTGGGTGCGCCACTGTAATTGGCCATTTGGATTAAGGTGATAGATAATAGGACCAAGGATAAGGCTGTTTTGCACCTCCAGTGACCCGCCATTTATAATAACATTATGGGTTGCATCAACATCCCGAACCCAAATCCCGTTTGTCAGCACAGACAATTCTGACTTATCGGTCTCGCCAAAGACAGTTTCCATCACAAAATTATATTGTTTGGCCGCTGCTGAACCAATTGGATTGATAATGGCAACCTGCACACAGCCGATAAAAAATGCGGTTATCATCACTGGCATTAGCGCTTGCCAGATATTTTGGCCCATTACCCTGGCAACCATAAATTCATGGCTACGGCTCCACAGATGAAAACAGGCAATAGACCCGAATAGCACCCCAAATGGCAGGGCCTGATCAAGGATGCTGGGAATATTCAGCAAGCTGATCATTATAACATAAATAGAGGATAAATCCGGAGCTTTGCTGGCAACGCGGCGCAATATTTCAATGATTTCAATAAAGGAAATAAAGCTGACCAGCGCAAGGGTTGCCAGTAGCACAATCCTTAGATAACGCCCTGACAGATAGGTAAATAAGGTCATCGGTAAGACAAAGGACATATCAGCCTAGCCCCGCTGGCTTGCGCCTGTTTTCCAACTGTGCAATCGCGTTACGAAACAGCATTTGCACCCAAAATGGTCGCCACAAAAGAAAAACCCCAAAGCCTATGGGCATTATCACCGCAGCATACATAATCGGCCATAATGCCGGGGTGGAAACTGTCGCGCTTCGGGTCATGATAGCTATCGTCTGGATTGCGATACCGGTAAGCGCAGCGATTAAAACCCGCCGCCCCATTTTCTCGCGCGAAATATGCCCCTGTAACATGATAGCGGCAGCCATCAAGGTCAGAGCAAGTGCCATAAAGGGCGAGGTTAGTCGGTAATGCCCCATCGCCATGCGCTCTCTGGCATAGCGTTCGGCTGTAGCGGTCTCTGGGTTTAGCAAATTTCGAATGCTATCCTCGTTCATATCCAGCACAACCCGCTGCGAGGTTGCCGCAGATTGCCGGCTTATATCCAACGTATGTGTCTCAAAGGTAAGCTGTGCGTTAGACGCCCCATCTTTTGTCAACTCGGTGCGCTGGCCATTCAGCAGTAAAAATACAGGCTGGCCATTTATCGAAGAAAATTGCCCGCGCTCAGAAGTGAACGTAATGGTGACTTCCGGGTCCCTGGAATCCTGAATAAAGACACGCCCAACCTCATTTTGGTTGATCCGCTCACCCACAAATAAGGTCAGGTCGTCTGCAATATCAATGAAGACATTATCCTGGATTAACAGTTTTGGAATGGTGCCTCGAACCTCAGCCTGTACTTCTTTGAATTTGGAAAAGCTGGCAGGCATTATATAGACCGAATTCAGGAATAAAATGACAGTAAGAAGGGCCCCAAAGAATATTGGAACACGGCCAAATTGCAGAGGCGTAAATCCTACCGCCTGCATAACAATCAATTCCCGATCAGACAAAAACCGGCTAATGACCCAAATAACCCCGATAAAGGCCGCCATCGGCAGGGCCACAGACAGCCATAAGGGTATTGGAAAAAATGACAGCAACAGAAAATCGGTCATAGAGCTATCTTTGCTGACAATAAATTCCAAAATGCGAAGCGAGTGATTGAGCCAAACCACGCCGATAAGACTAAGCAATATCAGCAGGCTACTCATCGAAAAATGCTTTAGCAAATACAGGTTTAAATTCATAAAGATAAATTCCGATACCGCTTTTTTTAACCAGGCAAGAAACCATGAAGATGGCCTTGCCCAGCCTATAACGACTGCAGCGTAAAAGATGTTCCTCTCTTACCACAAATTAAGAGTGTTTTCAAAGGCTACAAGCCTGTTGCTTGTCAGAAGCGGTATCGGCTGGGGGCGACAACGGCATCAGAAAATTCAAGAATTCACTGGATAAAGCCTATTTGTTACCCTAAATAATAGGGTGAGGAACAGGTCTGCGTGTCAGCCTGCCAAAAATATCGCTGCATCAGCATCCAAGGTTACACCCTAATCATTAAGGAATTGGTAAACATGCCTGCAAGACTGCGCTTTGAATTTTCTTCTGCTTCTATCGATACTGCCAGACTGGTGCTTATGCACGCAGATACCGGTATTTTGCATGCCGCTTCAGCCGCGCAAGAAGCATTTATCACAAAGGCCTGTGCGGCATCAGAATTCACTGGCAAAACGGGCAGCTTTATGTCGCTTCATACAGAAGAAGGTCCGGTGCTGGTAGGCGGGATTGGCAGCGGGCTTTTTGCTGGCATGGCAGCGGAAAATTGGGGTGGTAAATTATTTGCAAGGATGAAAACCCCGCCTTTTACCCAGCTTCAGCTTGATGCGTCTATTTTTGCAGATGATGTATTAATGTCGGTGATGGGCGGGGCCTATGCCGCCAGCTATCATTTTGATCGCTATTTCACCAAACAGGAAAAACCCCCGGTGGACGCCGCACTAACCATTATCACCGATAGAGCCGATGCGCTGTCGCAAGAATGGTCCGCGCGCAAGCCCTTATATGATGGGGTGTTCACTGCGCGCGATTTGCTGTTTGAACCGGCAAATATCCTCTATCCAGTTGAGTTTGCCAGACGGTGTCAGGCTCTCGAAAATACCGGACTGGAAATTGAAGTTCTGGATGAGGCCGCGCTAGAAGAATTAGGCATGGGCGCGCTTCTTGGTGTTGGCCAGGGCTCAGTTCGGGATTCAGCAATTGTCATCATGAAATGGATGGGCGGCGGCGATGAAGCCCCGATAGCCCTGGTTGGCAAGGGGGTCTGTTTTGATACAGGCGGTATTTCTATCAAGCCAGCCAAAGGCATGGAAGATATGAAATGGGATATGGGCGGTGCGGCCGGGGTAACTGGCGCCATGCACGCGCTAGCAGGTCGCAAGGTAAAGCGTAATGTTATCGGCATTATCGGGCTAGTTGAAAATATGCCAGATGGCAATGCCCAGCGCCCTGGTGATGTAGTGACCACTCTATCCGGGCAAACCGTAGAGGTGATTAACACAGACGCAGAGGGCCGGTTGGTGCTAGCAGATGTGCTGACCTATCTGCAAAACCGCTTTAAACCGCAAGCTATAGTGGATATGGCAACGCTGACAGGGGCTATTTTGGTCTCTCTAGGTAAAGAGCATGCAGGGTTGTTTTCCAATAGTGACAGCTTGTCGAATGCGGTGATGGAAGCTGGCCAAGAGGTTGAGGAAACCAGCTGGCGTATGCCAATGGGCAAAGCTTATGATAATATGCTGAAATCGCATATTGCGGATATGAAAAATATTGGCGGGCCTTATGGCGGCTCTATTACCGCTGCTTGTTTCCTGCACCGCTTTATTGAAAATGACACGCCATGGGTGCATTTGGATATCGCCGGCAAGGCCTGGTCTGATAAAGATCGGCCAACCGTACCAAAGGGGGGTACAGGCTATGGGGTGCGCCTGTTGAACCAGCTGGTGGATAACTGGCAGGAGCAGGAGTAATTACGCAAGAGATGCAGGAAACCCAGCCCCTACAAATTGATTTTTATCATTTGAAATCTGCGGATATGGCAACCCCTCTGGCTATGCTTAGCGACAAGGCCGTTCATATGGGGCAAAAGATGTTGATTCTGGCTCGTGCAGAGCATTTTGAGGCGATTAGCACGGCCTTGTGGGTTAATAAGCCGGAGAGCTTTCTGGCCCATGATCTGGATGATGGGCAGGGAGCAGACCATGCCCCTGTTTGGGTATCTACACAGCCATCAGAAAATCCGATCAACGCAGATTATGTTGCCTTGACCTCTGGAATGGTACCGCCAGATTTAACAGCCTTTCGCCGCGTTTTTAATCTGTTTGATGGCAGTGATGAACAGGCTCTGAAAATTGCCCGGCAATGCTGGAAAGACTGGTCAGCACAAGCGGATCTGCAATGTCGATATTTTGCTCAGGATGAACAGGGGCAGTGGTCACAGCAACGCTAAGCTTTCATGCTTGTGTATCCACGCTAACGCTCTTTGATATAATTTTGGTCCTTTTTTTGAAAAAAACGCCTGATCAGGGCGCTTTTTATGCTGTCAGGCCTTTTTGTTACAGGCGGGGTTTGCTATAAGGCGCGCAACAACGTTTTTTGCAGGCCTGCCTGCTCCTCCCACTGATAAAGGATTATCTTTATGGCTACTCAACGTACCTTTTCTATCATCAAGCCAGATGCGACTCGTCGCAATTTGACAGGCGCTATCAATGCGAAAATCGAAGAAGCGGGTCTGCGTATTGTTGGACAAAAGCGGATTCATATGACAAAGGCGCAAGCAGAAGCCTTTTATGCTGTTCATGCAGAGCGTCCCTTTTACAATGATCTGGTCAGCTTTATGATTTCTGGTCCTGTCGTTGTTCAGGTTCTGGAAGGCGAAAACGCTGTGGCGGCCTATCGCCAGGTGATGGGGGCAACAAACCCGGCAGACGCAGATGAAGGCACTATCCGCAAAGCCTTTGCTGAATCAATCGAAGCGAATTCTGTACATGGCTCAGACAGTGATGAAAACGCTGTTATCGAGATTAATCACTTCTTTACCGAAGCTGAAATTGTTGGCTAATTAAGCCTATATAAATCGATTTAAAAAAGGGCATCCCGCATATCGCAGGATGCCCTTTTATTGACCGTAAATAAGGTCGCAATCTTTATCCAGATGCGCTTATACCAGAAAATAAGCCATCAGGATCAGCGTGATAACAATCGCTACAACCGTATATTTTGAAAAATTCATGAAGCCTTCATAAAAGGCCAGATTTGCTTTTGCGTGTTTGTCGAATTTATCTGTGTTCATTCTCGTCAAAGCCCCCGAAAGTTGAGAAATAAAATCCTGTCATTTTATGCCTGTTCACGAAAATGAAATCAAGAGCAGAGCCTGTATTTACCCAAAAATTAGATGACATCCCTCTGGCAAAATCATCGTTTGGGCAGCTGATTTATCCCGCCATTGGACGGTTGCGTCGCCTAGCTGCAAGGCGCCGCTGGCAAGGGCATTGACGACCATTGGATACAGCATATGTTCCAATACCAATACCCGCTGCGAGAGGCTGTCTTGCGTGTCGGTATGAAAAACAGGTAGCTGCATTTGTGCAATAACCGCCCCATCATCCAGCTCCGGGGTGACCAGATGCACAGATACCCCATGCACAGCCTTATTATCTGCCAGCGCGCGTTGATGGGTATGCAGCCCCTTGTAATCTGGCAACAGCGAGGGGTGAATATTAAGGATGCGTCCAGAAAAACGTCTGATAAAATCGGCAGATAAAACTGCCATATACCCCGCCAGGCAAATCCAATGTGCCTGGCTAGCCTCAATCGCAGTAGCAAGGACGGCTTCGTGGCTAGTCTTGCTATCATAGTCTGCCCGATTGACAAGACAGGTCTTTATCCCTTTTTTGGCAGCGATATCCAGCCCATCTGCAGGCTTGTTCGCAGCGACCAAAACAATCTCAAAGTCACGAGCCTGTTCTGCAAGGGCCTGCATATTACTGCCGCGCCCAGAGACTAGAACAGCGATTTTCAAGGGGCTGTCTGCCGGGTTCATGAAAAGGCCTGCTCTGCATTCTCCAGATGGATAGGATCATCGCTGCGGGTGCGTACCTCGCCAATTTCCCAGCATGGCTCGCCAGTAGCATCAATGGCCGCCAGGACTTTTGCACATTCTTCGGCGGGTGTTGTGATCAGCATTCCGATACCGCAATTAAAGGTTCTGGCCAATTCAAAGACAGAAAGATTTGCCTCACGCTTTAGCCAGCTAAACAGGGCCGGGGTGGGGCGCCGGGTCATATCCAGATGCATCGCCAGCCCATCGCCATACACACGTGGCGGGTTTTCAATCAGCCCGCCGCCGGTGATATGCGAGACAGACGTAACCCGTCCTGCTGCCAATGCCGCCTTTACCGCATCTGTGTAAATACGGGTAGGGGCCAGCAATGCTTCTGCCAGCGATACAGAAGGCGCAAACGCGGCCGGGGCCATGATATCCAAATTATCGCGCTCTATCAGCTTGCGAACCAGGGAAAATCCATTTGCATGTACCCCAGAAGAGGCCAGCGCAATAACCTTGTCACCAGATGCCACATGGTCTTTTTGCAGTAAAGTACCGCGCTCCGCAGCCCCTACGCAAAATCCGGCCAAATCATATCCGCCTGGTGGGTAGATGCCTGGCATTTCTGCGGTTTCGCCGCCAATAAGCGCACAGCCTGCCTCGACACATCCATCAGCGATACCCTCTATCACTTTGGCGGCAATATCCGGGCTTAAATGGCCAGTAGCAAAATAATCCAAAAAGAATAAGGGCATGGCCCCCTGTGCTAGAATATCATTGGCGCACATAGCGACCAAATCAATACCCAGCCCATGATGCATATTTGCCTGCTGGGCCAGCTCTAGCTTGGTACCTACCCCATCGGTTGCGGCCACCAAAACCGGGTCTGTAAAGCCTGCGGCCTTTAGGTCAAATAACCCGCCAAAGCCCCCCAGGTCGGGATTAGCACCGGCCCGCATGGTTTTTTTCGCAAAAGGCTTGATGGTGGAAACCAGCGCTTCTCCTGCATCAATATCTACCCCTGCATCACGATAGGTTAAAGGGGATTTGGGGCTATCTTTTTTATCCATTTTCTGCCACTTTCAACAGCTATATAATTGACTGCACGATAGACGTTAATTTAGGTTGGGAATGATAAAAATTGCATCGTTGGCTTTGTCATATCACAATAATCCTCCTGTGTTTAGCCTTTAACGGGGGGGTATATGCACAAGATAATTGTGCAACGCAGGTTTATGCGGTTTCTGATATTCATTTGGATGAAAATGCGGCAACCGGAACGCTGGCCAGAGAGCAGGCCATTGCTTCTGCAACCGATAAGGCCTATCAAACAATTTTGCGTCGGATTTTGCTGCCAGGTCAGCCAGGCGCTTCGGCCTTATACAGCCTGAACGGGGCGGATTTTGTAGATTTCATCCATATTGATAATGAAAATGCCCTGGCCCAGCGATATATTGCCGATATTGATATTTGTTTTGATGCGGCACGCATGCGGGCAGCGTTAATTCAAAATGACCTGCAATGGTCTGAGTTGATAACCGCTCCTATTTTATTGCTACCTATTTGGCAGGATCCGTCGGGGGTGCGCGTTTGGACCCGTAATGTTTTATGGCTGGATAGTTGGCGGGATCTGGAGCTTCAAAGTGACAGCCTGGTGCGTACAACCTTTCTGACACCTGACTTTGTTTTGGAACGCCAGCTAAAAGGCAGTCTGTTTCTGCTTGAAGACAGTCAAACCTTGCAAAAAGCAGCTAACGCAGCCGGTGCGGTGCAAACAGTATTGCTCTATGCCGGGCTGGATTACAGCGCATCGCAGCCTGTTTTGAAGCTACAGGCCCGCCTGTTCGATGCTGATGGCCAGCCCCTTACCACCATTGCCGAGACACAAATAGATATGAACGGGAATACCAGCATGCAGCTTTCTTTTGAAGATTTTCAAAAGACGGTGATTGATGCGCTGGAGAATAGCTGGCGTGCGGCAAATCTATATGTGGTTGGCGGCCGGGACGAAATTTTTATCGAGGTAGGGGCCAGCTCTCCTAAAAGCTGGTATCGGGCGCAAAAAGTGCTGGCAGATCTGCCTGTGGTAACCGCGCTTTCAGTGCACAGCCTTACCACTCAGAAAGGGGTGCTAAAACTACAGCTTTCTGGGCCAGTTGAAGCCTTGCAGATGGCTATCCGTGCCTCTGGCTACCGGCTGGATGTCAGCGATACGGCCTATCAGCTACGCGTTAATCCTAATTAAGTGCGAAAACGCTCTATGCAACAAATTCCCCTATCTCTCTCAGTCTCCCCATCTTACAAGCCAGATGAATTTATCCTGGGCGGGGCAAATAACGATGCGGCGGCGTGGCTCTCTGCCTGGCCAGATTGGCCACTACCCTATCGTGCGCTGAATATTTTTGGCGTTTCTGGGAGCGGTAAAACGCATTTATCCTATGTGTTTGAAGCGCGGTCGGATGCGTGTCGCCTTTCTGAATTACAGGATGTTAAATTGGTAGTAGAGCGGCCTTTCCAGCATTTTATTTTGGACGATTTTGTTCTGGGAGAGAGGTTTTCCGCAGAAGCGATATTCCATTTTTTCAATCATCTGGCCTCTATAAATGGCACAGCTTTGTTGCTTAGCAAGATATCTGTTGCCCAAATGGAGGTGCCGCTGGCAGATTTGCGTTCGCGCTTGCGGGCTATCGCTTGTCAGGAAATTACCGCTCCTGATGACAGCTTGTTAAGCCAGGTTTTACAAAAAATGTTTGCCGATCGCCAATGTAACGTGCCAGATACGGTAATTCGCTATATGGTTACGCATATGGAACGAAATTTTACCACAGCTTATCAGCTGGTAAGCGCCATCGACACCGCTGCTCTGGCGGCAAAAAAACCGGTTTCATTGGCGATTGCAAAATCAATAATCGCACCTGGAACATTGGAATTTGAATTTGATTTAAAACAAAAGCATGAGGAGATTTAAGTAATGCTTGATTTTGGTCTGCAAGGAAAGACAGCAATTGTATGTGCCTCGTCAAAGGGGCTGGGGCTGGGCTGTGCGCGCGCGCTCTCTAAAGTTGGCGTAAATTTGGTAATGTGTGCAAGAGGCGAAGAACAGCTGGTGGCCTCAGCAGATCAAATCCGCAACGATACAGGGGTTGAGGTAAAAACTGTTGCATGTGATATTACCAGCGAGGCTGGCCGCGCAGAAGTGCTGGCCGCAGCGGGGCATGTTGATATTCTGGTCAATAATGCTGGTGGGCCGCCTCCCGGGGATTTCCGTGACTGGAGCCGTGATGACTGGATTAAGGCGCTGGATGCAAATATGCTGACCGCCATTGAGCTGATCAAATCTGTTGTTGATCCCATGATCGATAATAAATTTGGCCGTATTGTGAATATTACTTCTGGTTCGGTGAAATCGCCTATCCCGCAATTAGGCCTGTCAAATGGTGCACGTTCTGGGCTTACCGGCTTTGTAGGCGGGCTTGCCCGTCAGGTTGCCCGTCATAATGTGACCATCAATGGATTGCTACCAGGTCAGTATAATACCGCCCGGATCGAATCCCTGATTGATAATACCAGCCGGCAAGCGAATAAATCGCGTGAACAGGTGCGTGAAGAATTGGAAGCCAGAAACCCAACCGGCCGTTTGGGCGATATTGACGAATTTGGCTTTGCCTGCGCCTATATTTGCTCGGCGTCATCTGGCTATCTTGTTGGCCAGAATATATTGGTGGATGGCGGGGCGTTTAACGCCAACTAAACGGCTATCCCGCTAGCGCAAGGCTGCTTTCATCTTAAGGTTCAAGTGAGAGCAGCCTTGTTTTGCCCTTTTGCACGGTCAGTGCCAGCTTGCCAGCCTTTAGGGCAAGGGCCGCTTCGCCAAAAATTTCGCGTCGCCAGCCTTGCATGGCCGGGATATCAGCAGCATCGGAAAGCGCCAATTTTTCCAGCTCTTCTGCCGAGGCTATCAGGCGCGGGGCAACATTATGGCTTTCGGTGACATGCTTTAGCAATACCCGTAACATCTCTATTACCGCAACAGGGGGGCGCTCGCGCTGTTGCGGGCGTTCTCTTAACGGCCATTTATCTTCTGGCATAGCATCTGCTTTTTTCAGCACATCAATCACAAATGGGCCAAATTTGCCGTTTTCGCCGCCTGGAAAGCCGCGTATCTTTTTTAAATCAGCCAGCGTTTTTGGATTGCTGCCTGCCAGATCAATTAGCGTATCATCGCGCAGAATGCGCCCGCGCGGTACATCGCGCTTTTGTGCCTCGCGTTCGCGCCAACTGGCTAATTGTGCCAGCCTGTTAACCTGTGAAGGCTTGCTGTTGCGGGCTTTTATTCGTTTATAGGCAGCGTCCGGGTCTGTTTGATAAAGCTGGATATCTGCCAGACCGGCAAGCTCGCTTACCACCCATTTATCACGTTCATTGGCGGTCAGGTCTGCGATAATTCTGGGATAAATTTCTGCCAGATGAATAACATCATCCAGCGCATAATTAATTTGCCTGTCTGACAGGGGGCGCTGGCTCCAATTTGTAAAGCGAGAGGATTTATCAATTTGCACCTGCTTATAATGCTGAACCAGCTTATCATACCCGACCTGATCGCCTAGCCCGCATACCATGGCTGCGATTTGTGTATCATAAACAGGGCTGGGAACCGCGCCGGTTAGCTGGACAAAAATTTCCAGATCTTGCCTGCCTGCATGAAATACTTTTGTGACATTCTCATTACGCATCAGGTCAAATACAGGGGATAAATCTATATTTGGGGCCAGCGGGTCCACACAAAATGCATGTGGGCCAGCACAAAGCTGGATCAGGCACAAATGCGGATAATAGTTGCTCTCGCGCATAAATTCAGTGTCTATAGCCACAAAATTTGCAGTGTTTATCGCTGCGATAGCATCTTTTAATGCGGGTGATGTTGTGATCAGCTTATCTATAGACTTCATTAAAATACATCTACCTGCCATGCCGGCGTAATTATGCCTATGCGGCGAAAAGAGGTGGCCTTTGGTCAACCATAACCCTATGTTAATTCCGCATAGCTGTCATCAGGGCTTGGCGAAAGGATATGTCCGACTATTTCAGTTGTTAATATAGTGCGAAAATATAGTACTATGCATTAATAATAAGCCGTATCGTAAAAAACAGGATATTGTGGCATGTTGCAAAGCTTTCGGAAAATTTTTGTTGGGCTAAATGTTGGGGCCGCTTTGGCGTTTAGTGCAGCCCCTGCCAGTGCTATTGAACTGGCCGCACATGAGGCCACCTATGAGATGGGCCTGTTATCTGCCAGCAATGAAGCCAAAATGACGGCGATTGCCGGAAAGACCAATTTTCTTATTCGTCAGGATTGCGAGGGCTGGATTTCTTCAGAAGATTATTTGCTGGAATTTGCCTATGATACGGGCGATAGCGCACTGCTAGCCTCGCATTTCGTATCCTGGGAAGAGGGCGCTGGCACGCTTTATTCTTTTGAGGTGGATGAGCGTTCTACCTATGAAGAAGAGAAACAATTTAACGGGTTTGCAACCTTGCCGCCAGCAGGGGATGCCCCTGTCGCCTATTTCTCCATGCAGCCAGATGTAGCGCTATCCCTGCCAGAACAGGTTTATTTCCCCATTGCCCATACCAAGGCGTTGCTGGAGCGTGCCGAGAAGGGCGAGAAGTTTTTTTCAGCGAATATCTTTTTTGGCGCTGAGCCGGATCGGGCTATAAAACGAACCAGTACAGTTATCGGTACGCGCCAAAAGGTTACCGATAAAGAGGTGTTAGGCACATTAGCCGATAGTAGCTATTATCCGATTAGCATTGCCTATTTTGACCCGAGCAGCGTTGATTCTGTGCCAGAATATGAAATCACTTTTCATCTGCAACCAAATGGGGTTGTCGCTTATTATGAGGTTGATTACGGCGATTTCGCTATTGATGCCAAATTAACAGAGATTAAGCCGATTAGTCGGCCTGACTGCTGATAGGGTGGGGCTAGCGAAGTGGCATTGTGGCAGCCCCGATAAGGCAAGCCTGTTTTAGGTGCTGTTCGCTAGGCAAATTTGCGACAAGCTGGGTAGCGGGCGCCCCGCCGCGTACATAACCTGGCCATTTACGCGGAATATTTATCAAAATCCGGCTAGCCAAAGCCATACGCCCACTTAGTAAAATAACATCTGGATCACATAGATTAATCATCATTGCCAGACCGCGTGCCAATCGGTCCTCAAAAATCTGCACCGCGGATTCAGCAACGATATCCCCTTGGGCAGCGGCGGCAAAAATATCCTGAGCTGACAGGGTTTTTTCACTCAAGAACTGATATTCCAGAGACAAGGCCTGACGGCTGACAAACAAATTCAGACAGCCGCTGCGGCCACACGCACATTCCCGCCCCTCAAGCTCAAACTCTACTGGCCAGGGCAAACAGATATGCCCCCAGTTACCCGCTAGCCCGTTTGCACCAAGAACAAGATGGTTTCCTGCAAGTTGCCCTGCACAAACCTCATCATCCAGATATAGGCTGAAAATCTGTGGTGAATTTTTGAATTCGTCTTGTTGACGCGCATATAGGGCCAGCATATGTGCATGGCTGGCTATCCATACCTCGCGGTTCAGCGCGGCTTGTAAATCTGCTTTCAGGCTTTGACCATGAATAAGGGGGGTAGAGGGGCAATGCACAAGGCCCGTTTGCACAGAATAATCCCCAGATAGGCTAACCCCTACA
>JBMHCK010000039.1:0-9467 GCA_049889955.1 Puniceispirillaceae bacterium (SeqCode) | reverse complement strand
GAAAAGGCACCAAAGCCGCGAAGCTCAACACGGTCCCCGCGCTCAAGGGCTTCTGAAATCGTCTCAAAGACCGTATTTACCAGCTGTTCCAGATCACGATGATATAAAGATGGGTTTAGTTCGGCTAACCGCGCAATCAATTCTGATTTTGTCATGCTTATTGCCCTCAAAAAAGCTGAACATATTATAAAAGCATGCCGATTTCTCTAACTAGCGTCAAGGATTATAGCGAAAAAGCTCTATCGGTGCATAAAACAAACAAAACACCCGCTATCTGGATAATAGCGGGTGCTGTAACAGGTGGTGCGCTCATAAATAGAACCAGCGCAATTATGGGGTAACTGGCTTACTCAGAGCTATCCTCTTTTTTAGCCAATGCCGCACCCAGGATATCGCCGAGGCTGGCGCCACTGTCTGAAGAACCAAAATTCTCCATTGCGCTTTTCTCTTCCTCGATTTCACGGGCCTTGATAGATAGGGTCAGAGCGCGGGTCTTTTTGTCAAACTGTGTGACAATCGCATCTACCTTTTCGTCAACGGCAAACCGCTCGGTACGCTGTTCTGAGCGTTCACGAGAGAGATCAGCACGGCGGATAAAGCCAGTTAGATTCTCGCCAACCAGAACATCCAGACCATTATCATTTACACCAGTAATGGTACAGGTAACCTGAGAGCCTTTGCGATATTTATCAATCTCGCCAGCATATGGATCATCAGACAATTGTTTGATGCCAAGCGAAATACGCTCTTTTTCCATATCGATTTCAAGGATCTTGGCAGAGACCTTATCGCCTTTATTAAAGCCTTCAAGGGCAGCTTCGCCTGTGCTCTCCCACGAGATATCAGACAAATGTACCAAACCATCAATATCTTCGGTCAGGCCAACAAAGATGCCAAATTCAGTGATATTGCGAATTTCGCCCTCGATAACTGTACCAACCTGATGGGTTGTTTCAAAATCTTCCCATGGGTTATCAGTGCATTGTTTCAGGCCAAGTGAAATACGGCGCTTAACCATATCAACATCCAGAACCATCACTTCGATTTGCTGGCTGGTAGATACAATCTTGCCAGGGTGAACATTTTTCTTTGTCCAGCTCATCTCAGATACGTGTACCAGACCCTCAACCCCTTCATCCAGCTCTACAAAAGCGCCATAGTCGGTGATGTTGGTAACGCGGCCACTCAGCTTTGCCCCGATAGCGAACTTTTCAGCCGCATCTGACCATGGGTCTGATTGCAACTGCTTCATGCCAAGCGAGATACGCTGTGTTTCTGAATTAAAGCGGATAACCTGTACATCCACAGTCTGGCCAACTTGCAGAGCTTCAGATGGGTGGTTAATACGCTTCCATGCAATATCGGTTACATGCAACAGGCCATCTACGCCGCCCAAATCAACAAAGGCACCATAATCGGTGATATTCTTGACCACGCCTTGCAGAACCTGACCTTCTTGCAGGTTGGATACCAGTTCAGAACGTGCCTCGGCCCGGGACTCTTCGAGTACCGCACGGCGAGAGACAACAATATTGCCGCGTCTGCGGTCAATTTTCAAAATCTGGAATGGCTGCGGTGTTCCCATTAATGGGCCCACATCATGGATAGGCCGGATATCAACCTGGCTACCCGGCAGGAAGGCGGTAGCACCAGACAGATCAACCGTAAAGCCGCCTTTTACGCGGCCAAAGATAACGCCTGTTACCCGTTCCTGAGCTTCAAACGCATTTTCCAGCAGAATCCAGGCTTCCTCGCGGCGCGCTTTCTCGCGGCTAAGCATAGCGGCGCCATCACGGTCTTCCATGCGCTCAACATAGACTTCAACCGTATCGCCAAGCTGGATTTCAGCATCCTGACCTGGGGCAGCAAATTCTTTTTTAGGAACGCGCCCTTCTGATTTCAGGCCAACATCAATTGTGACATGGTCATCAGAGACGCCGACAACGATGCCTTTGACAACACTGCCTTCGATAGAGGTGTCTTCGGCAAAGCTTTCAGCCAGAAGATCAGCAAAATTTTCGGACATAGCGTCCGCTGTTTGGTTTTGTGACAAGAATGTTCTCCGTAAAAGCGCCGAAAGCCAATAACCTGCTCAAAAATATAGGAACCTGGTTTTTGATTTTAGCCCTGTGCTGGTTCAGGGTTTAGTTTCCTCTGAAAAAAGGAGATATATGCTCCTTCGAAACCATTGTCATTTATCTGACATAAAGTGCGGCGCAACTATGCTATCCAGCGTCAAAAGTTAACAAAATATGCAAGCTGGCACGTTATCAGAGAGTGGTTGCCACTTGCGGTTTATGCTCCCCATCCAGATAATCCAGACAGATTGCCAAGACTTCATCGGCATTCTTGTCCGAAGAGTCAATAAAAAATGCATCATCTGCGGCAATTAAGGGCGCAACTGTGCGATTTTTATCACGACAGTCCCTTTGAATAATATCCGATAATACTTCTGAAAATTCGATATTCTCGCCGCGGGCCTTTAATTCCAGATGGCGGCGTGTTGCCCGAATATCGGCAGCTGCATCCACAAAGAATTTAGCGTCGGCATTTGGCAGTACAACGCTGCCAATATCGCGGCCATCGAGAACCGCCCCCTTGCCATGAGGGGGGTGCTGGGCAAATTCCCGCTGTTTTTCAAGCAAGCAGCTACGCACCAGTGGCAGGGTGGCAACTTTAGAGGCAAGCTCGCCAACTTCCGAGCTACGCAATTCCGGGCCAAAATCTTGTGTGAGATCCAGCTTATCTATCAACGCTTTAATTTCATCATCGCTGGCGTTATCGATATCCAGACCGGCCTGCTTGGCAGCCAGCCCAACCGCGCGATAAAGCTGGCCTGTATCCAAATGGGCCAGGCCAAGGCGCATAGCAAGGGTACGGCCAAGCGTGCCTTTACCAGATGCGGCGGTTCCATCAATGGCTATGATCATCAATTACTCTCTTTTTATCCAAAACCATCTGCAGCCGTTATGAAGCTACATCATTTATCTTCTTATTATAGGGTAAAATACCTTTTAACGGTCTTCACGCTTGCGTGATGCCACTATCTAATTTTGCGCCAGCTTTATTCATCAAATCCGCAAAACCCGGGAAGCTTGTTGAAATGGTCGCCACGTCTAGCATGGTTATGGGTTTTTGCGCAACCATTCCCAGCACTAAAAAGGACATCGCTATGCGGTGATCATGTTGCGAGAATAAACGGGCCCCGCCAATAATGGCCTTTGCGCCTGTTACGCTCATGCTGTCTGGTGTCTCGGAAACCTCTACCCCACAGGCTTTCAGCCCTTCCGCCATTACCGAAATTCTGTCGGTTTCCTTTACCCGCAATTCAGCTACGCCTGGCATATGCGTCTCGCCCGTTGCACAGGCAGCCGCCACCGACAGGATAGGATATTCATCTATCATAGAGGCAGCACGCTCTGCAGGTACGGTGATTCCTTTCAAACGGCTAGACTGAACGCGGATATCCCCTACCGCTTCCCCGCCTTCGATGCGCTCATTTGTAATTTCTATATTTCCGCCCATTTCCTGCAAGGTTGTGATAAGGCCGGTTCGTTGCGGGTTCAGGCTGATACCAGGCAGTGAAACATCGCTTTCTGGCGTGATTAACGCGGCAACCAGGGCAAAGGCTGCAGAAGAGGGGTCACGGGGGACAAAAATATCTTTTGCATGTAAATCCACCTCGCCATCAAGGGTAATCTGGTGCCGCCCATCTGCCAGTATCTCGCGCATCAGCGAGACGCCAAAATGGCTCAGCATCGCTTCACTATGGTCACGCGATAGATGTGGCTCGGTAATAATAGTCCGGCCACGTGCATTTAGTGCAGCAAATAAAATTGCAGACTTAATCTGTGCAGATGCAACGGGCATTTCATAGGTGATGGGCAAGGGGGGGTGTGCGCCGGTAATGGTGACAGGCAAAAAGCCTTTTTCCTCTCCCTCAGGCTGATAAGCTATCTGTGCGCCCATCTGTGCCAGCGGGTCGGTGATCCGCTTCATTGGTCTTTTGCTAAGCGAGGCATCCCCTGTAAAGGTGGCAGATATTGGTTGGCCTGCAACCGCACCCATCAATAATCTGACGCCAGTTCCAGCATTACCCAAATGAAGAGCATCCGTAGGCGCGGTAAATCCTCCTGTCCCTACCCCGTCAATGGTGACAATGTCATTTGCATCGCGGGTAATCGTCACCCCTAGCGCGCGAACAGCATTTAGTGTTGATAGCACATCTGCACCCATCAGCAGGCCAGTGACCTTTGTCTGGCCGGTCGCCATGCCCCCTAAAATAAGAGAGCGATGCGAGACAGATTTGTCTCCTGGAATGATCATCTCGCCAGAAAGGCCAGAAATATTTGAAGATGTCAGCGTTTCAATGTGGTCAGTCATATTTGGCCAGTCATATCTAGTCAGTCATATTTGGTCGGGCATGTTAAGGGCAGGTTGGCCTAGTCATATCATTCTGGCCATACTATTCAGGCCAAACCCTTATGCTAGAAAAAATCTGCTTTAGGCACGTCTCCTTACACCGTCTTTTGGCTTTTCGCAAATTACCAAAGTGTATTTCTGGCGATTCTTTGGCTATTTTGCCAATTTATGGCGAATTATCGGGCAATCGGACACAAATAGTGGGAACAGATGTTGCTAAATTTATTTTTGCCCGTAAAAATCTTTTGACAGGCGATGGAAATTGCGGTTAATCGCTCGCAACGAGGTTTTTTTCAAGGAAGAAGAAGATGGCAAACGCTGAATTGGGTCATAAGCAAAGATGCACATCATGCGGCATAAAATTCTATGATTTGAACAAGAAGCCTATTATCTGTCCATCCTGTAACACAGAATTTGATCCAGAAAGCTTGCTGAAAAGCCGTCGCGGGCGTGGCGGGCCAAAACAAGAAGAAAAAGCAGCAGCAGCGGATACAGATGAGGATGAAGCTGAAATCGTTTCCGAATCAGATGATGATGATTTCGAAGATGAAGATGATGTGCTGCCAACAGAAGATTCACCAATAATGGCGCTGGGTTCAGATGATGAAGACGAATCAGAAGCCGGGTCCGAGCTTATCGATGTGCTGGAAGATGATGCATCGCTGGGCGGGGATGAGGATGATTTGGATGATTCTGATGAGGATGAGCAGTAAGCGCCGGCATAGAGAAACCTCGCTTATCTGAATTTCACTTGCATCATCATAAGGGGCTGTGTACAAAGCATCTCAACTTGTTTGGCAAGGGGGCCATAGCTCAGCTGGGAGAGCGCTACAATGGCATTGTAGAGGTCGTCGGTTCGATCCCGTCTGGCTCCACCAAACATCAAAACATCAAAACACCAATATATTTTTCGGGGAATGGCTAGGGGATATGGCATCCCATTTTCACCGAATTGTTGGAAAATCTAGTCAGTTAGAACAGCCGGCCAGTTGGAACATTTGGCCCTAAAAACCCTGATACCTCTGATTATATAGAAAAGCGATCGCCCAGATACACCTGGCGCACGCCCGCATGTCCCACCACCTCGGATGGGGTGCCTTCCATCATCACTGATCCATCATGGATAATATAGGCACGGTCAACAATATCCAGCATTTCGCGCACATTATGATCCGTGATTAAAACCCCTAACCCATGGCCCTTTAGCTGAGAGATCAGATCGCGAATATCAGCAACAGCAATGGGATCAATACCGGCAAGCGGTTCATCCAATAGCAAAAAGGCTGGCCGTGCTGCCAATGCCCGCGCGATTTCCAGGCGGCGACGCTCGCCACCAGACAGATTTACCGCTGGCGTGTTACGCAGATGGCCAATGCCAAATTCCGCCATAAGCTCTTCCAGCATAGCATCGCGCATATCCAGTCTTTTTTCCGTAATTTCCAAAACTGAAAGAATATTTTTTTCTACTGTCAGGCCACGAAAAATGCTGGATTCCTGTGGCAGATAGCCAACCCCCATTCGTGCACGCTGGAATAATGGGGTGTCAGTTACATCCATGCCATCCATGAAAATCGCCCCTTCATCACAGGGGATAAGTCCAGATAGCATGTAAAAAGTAGTGGTTTTCCCCGCCCCATTTGGGCCAAGCAGCCCCACCGCTTCTCCGCGCCGAACCCCAATGGAAATATTACGAACAACCCGCTTTTGCCCAAAATATTTGCCTAAACCGCGGGCTTGCAGGCCACGATTTTCGCTGACCAGTCGTAGCTGGTCCGGGGTGTCTGTTTGTGGTGTATCCATTTATTGCGGCGTTCTGGGGTTGCTTTCCTGATTTATGAACCTGACTTTATCTATGAAAGCAGGCGTTAAGACCGCAGAACTATGCCTGGGATGGTCTGGTATCTAATGTTATAACCTATTGTTTTGTTCCTGTAAAACGTCCTGATACCCGGCCACCTGTGGTGGTGGATAATATCTTGCTAATGCCGGTTTCAAAATCAATTTCGGCTTTGTCTCCGGATAGCTGGTTACCGGCATCGCTCACCGTAACATTGCCCTGTAAAATGGCCTTGTTACTTACCCGATCATAATCCAGCTTATCTGCGGTTGCGCTGCTGCCAGAGGCCTGGGTAACCATAACATCTCCAAGCGCCTCTATACGCTCGATATTGTTTTCAGGGCTCAAATAAAGGTGCAGGTCATCTCCTTTTAGATGCCGACCATCGCTAAGTTTGATTTCTGCTGCAACCTGCAGGCGAACCTGCCCTTTTTGGCGTTGAAAATGGATTTCTTTTTCTGCACGCGCATTTCCATCCGGACCATCAATTCGCGCATTCGGGCCAGTTAGCTTGTAATCGCTGCTGCCAGCTTGATAGATAAGGCTGGTGCCGCGGCCAGTATGGGCGGCATCTGCAAAGCGGACATTACCATTTGCATGAATTTGCGTAATGGCCCGGCCCGAAGAGGCGGTATCATAAAAAGCCTTTAAATCATCTGCAAAAATTTCCTGCTCACCCTGATAGGCATGGGCATTGCCGCGTGCCTGATAGAACCCCTCTTTCTGGTTCCATTCCAGGCTGGTATCGGCATTGACGATCATATCCGCACCTTGTGCGGGGAACTGCAGGGCGAAAAATAACATGGCCCCAAATAACGCCGCACCCAGCATATTTATTCTGGCAATACCCCAACGTGCCGGGCGTGAATATAATAGAGTTAGATCGGTCATGTAGGTCCCTGTCTTCTTAATTTTGCTTTAGCTCAATGCGAGATTTTCCTGTGAACAGAATCACCTCACCATTCTCGGTTGCATGCATGCCCTGCGAGGTAAGAAAAATATCCGGCCCCTGCAAAGTGACAGGCTTTTCAGTGAGCAGCTCCCCCTTGCCAAAATGCGCTGTCATTTCCTCGCTGGAGAGGGTGAGATTCTGTTTGGATTGAAAAATACTAACATCACCAGTCATGTCCAGCCGTCGTTCATCTGCGTGATAGATAGCCTCATTCGAGGATAGGTTTGTTTGTCCATCTTCGTCTGACGATACAAATCCATCAGGTGCAAACAGCCTGACGAGACCTTTTTGGGCGGCCGATTCCACGGCGCGCTCGGCATTTATCGAAAATACTACCCCGTTTTCAGTGGTGCCAGAATAGCGCGCACCTGTCATTTCCAGATTGCCAGCAGGCTGTGCGCTGACGCTCTCCAGGCTAATCTGTATATTGTCTGTTTGCTGAAAAAAACTGGTCCAGCCTACAATTACCCCGCCAATAATAATCGCGCTCCCCAACAGGATGAGGCTGAGCGATACTGGCAAGCCAGTGCGGCGCGCTGGTCGAACAGACTGATTTTTCGCCGGCTCCTCAGCTTGCGGCGTGAAGATTGAGCGTTTTGGCGGTGGCGGCGGTGTTTCCAGCATTTGGATATCCGTCCTTAATGATGAAAAATATCTACGGCATCAAAGCCAGCGATATCCAAATCGGTACGGGTGGCAAGAAAGGCAAAGCAGGCTTGTGCCATTTCCAGACGGTCACTGCGGGCTAGCATCGCTTCCAGCTTGTCTCTTAGCTGATGCAGATATAACACATCCCCTGCCGCATATTTTTGCTGTGCCGGAGTTAAGTCTGCAGCCCCCCAATCCGAGGATTGCTGCTGCTTGGATATCTCTATGCCGATTAATTCGCGGCATAATTCGGACAGGCTATGTCTGTCGGTATAGGTGCGGCACAGTTTAGAGGCGATTTTAGTGCAGAATACCGAGCCATTTATCGGCCCAATATGATGTTTTAGCATCGCCAGATCAAAGCGGGCGAAATGGAATAATTTTTCTGTTTGGCTATCTGCCAACAGACGTTGCAAATTTGGACAAGGCTGGCGCTCGGCGGCGATTTGTACCAGATGCGCGGTCCCATCCCCTGAGGAAAGCTGGACCAAACATAGCCTGTCACGCTGCAAATTAAGTCCCATTGTTTCCGTATCAATGGCGATTTTTGGACCTAAATCCAGCCCATCAGGCAAGTCATGATGATATAAATTGATGCTCATCTTTCTGGTTTCCTTATGCGCTACGCTTCAGCCAATTTCCGCCAGATTATTTTGGCGGATTATAAACCGAAAGGATATCATTTTTTGCCGGTCGTCTGCGCGGCTGAGGTTCTTCTTGTTTGTGGCCAACATAAATAAAGCCTGCAAATTTATCTGTTTCCGGATTGCCGCCCAGCTCTGTCAATAGCTGGTCATTATACGCATACCATTCCGTTACCCATTGAGCGCCATATCCAAGTGCCAATGCCCCATGCAACAAATTCTGGCACAGCGCACCTGCCGATAGATGCATTTCCCATGCCGGAATTTTAATATGTTCAACAGGGGCAGAAATAACCGCCAGAACCAGACCTGTACGGCACAGACGCTGGCGCTCAAATTCCAGCATAATGTCGCTTGCCTCTGGATTCAGTGCCTGAAATTCAGGTGCCAGGATATGCTGTCCCAAATAAGCGCCTGTTTCAGGGGTGATAACCACTATTCTCCAGGGCCCAAGCACCCCATGATCTGGCACGCGCAGCCCGCAATCAATAATTTCTTGAATATCAGCCTCATCAATAGGCGCGTTATCCAGGGTTTTGATCAAAACAGAACGCCGGTTTTTCAAGAATTCTGTAATCTCATTCATCTGTATATCCTAACCGCTTGGCTCTGGTTTTCTGCCAGTCATGCTACCAGTCATGCTGGCATGTCACTCTGGCAAAATCATCCCTTCCTCATAACAGGAATCACTATCGCAATATAGGGGCTTGCTTGACATTTTTACAGAACAAAGGCAACACTCGGCTATGGCTAGTTCGAACTCTTCACACATCCTGTCAGATGAGGCTGCAGAAAGTCTGCGCAGTGTTGGCTTGCGCCCAACTCGCCAACGCATAGCCATTGCCAATCTCTTGCTAGCGGGGCCACCCCGCCATATCAGCGCCGAGCAATTGCGGGACGAGCTGTTATCCGCTGGCCAGCCTATGGCGTTGGCAACGATATATAATTGTTTGCATCAATTTGC
>JBMHCK010000038.1:0-12942 GCA_049889955.1 Puniceispirillaceae bacterium (SeqCode) | reverse complement strand
AAACGGTCTTCTTTGCCATGTAAAATCAATGTTGCGCACCGCACCTTACTCAAGGTTTCTGTTTGATCTGGCCGATCACGCAACGCTAAAGACTGAGAGATAAACACATTATCACCAAGTGTTAGGGCCATATCCATACATAAATCCAGGTAAGCTTGCTTGTCAGGGCTGTCAGCCAGATAATGAGGCTTCATCTCCTCCGATATCACCTGTTTCAGCCTGCCCGCCTTAACATCTTTGATTTGCCGATTTCGCCTAAGGGCACCTTCTGCTGTTTCTGAAAGCGGATTAGTATCCATCAGGGCAAGACGCTCTATTCTATCGGGGGCTTGCGCCATCATTTCCATTGCCACAATGCCGCCCATAGACAAACCACAGAGCGCAAAAGATGACGGCATTTCTGCCAATATCTTGTCTGCTAGGCCCTGTATTGAATTTGCATTATCAAGACGCGGAATAATTACATTAAATGGCTTGTGTGCCTCTTGCTGCAACCATTCAGCCTGTAAAGCAAACAGACGCTCATCGCACATCATGCCAGGGAGCAAAACTACTGTGCTGCGGTTCAATTCCGTCATATCAGGCTTTTCCGTTATAGAGCGCGATTTGCACCCTGCCGCAAAACACTCAACTTTGCCCAAGCAATTTCTGGATCCACAGCACCGAAACCAGCAAATGTGCCAAATCCGCAGTCGGTCCCTGCCATCACTCGGTTTGCGCCAAAAACAGACGTAAACCGTTCTAGCCTCTGGGCAACAACATCTGGGTGTTCGACAAAATTTGTTGTGCTATCCAGAACACCAGGAATTAGGATTTTATCCTCAGGTACTTCACTCGCACGGTCTCTGAATACTGTCCATTCATGGGCGTGCCGCGGGTTGGATGTTTCAAACAGAACATAACCGGCATGTGTATTCATTAGAACAGGAAAGACCTTTTCCATAGAAATATCACAAATATGCGGACCCTCATAATTTCCCCAGCAAATATGCACTCGGATTTTCTCTTTTGGCAGCCCTTCCAAAGCATGATTTAGCGCCGCAACATGGCTGTCTGCAACGCTAACAAATTCATCATCACTCATCTCGGCAAACAACATATGCCGCGATAACGCTAAATCAGGGCAGTCAAGCTGAAGGTCAAGGCCAGCATCAATAATAGCCTTATATTCGGCTTTCATCACTTCTGACAAAGCCTCTAGATAATGCTGCCTGCTGGGATAGTAATCATTCTGCAGAAATAGAGATATCACCCCAGGAGATGCCGCATTCATAAAACCTCGCGTTACGCTATTACCAGTCATAGCCGCTTTCAAATTGGCGATATCCTTATCCAACTCTCCATTTTCAAGGGGTTTGATCTCGCCTGTACACATAGGCCGAGCATAGGTTGGAGTGCCGCCGCTTTCTGAAAGACGCTGCAAAAAGCCAGGAAATTGTTGTAAATCTGCTGGTGCGTTACGCGGGCTGTCTCCTGAAAAGCCAGAATAACGGTCTTTGACATAAGTAGCATATGATATTTTTGATGTTTCACCATCACTAACCACATCAATACCTGCTTCCTTTTGGCGCCTGACCAGCATATTGACATGTTCTGACATGGTCTCGTCAAATAGTTGTTGGTCAAACGATTTGCCTTGTTCTTTTGCAAACAGAAGATCAGTAACCTCTTGCGAACGTGGCAAAGAGCCTACATGGGTTGTCTGAATTTCACTCATTATATTAGCTCCTTTCCCACCAGCTTGGACCGGCAGGATCATTGGTATTTTTAATCCGATATAAAGCGGCCTCTCCCGACATTGCCGGTGCCAGCTGATAGGGAGTGTTAGGCTGCAGAAAAGCTGTGTCACCTGGACCTAAATGGCTGTCCTGACCATTTTGGTTAAGCAACCAATGCCCCTGCACTGGCATCAGAACAGTGTAATAGGGTTGAGCGCTGACAGGGCCAGCTGAGGTTGCAGATAGAAAATCAACCTCAAACCCTGGCTTATCAAAAATTAGGCCCTGCTCACCAATAACACGTACAGGCTTATCTCGTGACAAAGCTATAAGGTCCAAATAGCGTGCCACCCAACGCGGCACCACCTCTTCGACCGATGGCTCAGCCAGCAATGACAAATGCTCATCCGTCATAACTGGCATAGGCGCAATATTATCAGGTAAGGATTCTCCTTTTTTGCTGTCATAAAGCTTGCCATTTTCTCCTAGAACAAGACCATGCGTACTTGCATCTTCAATCACCTGCGGGGCCCATATCACACCGCCACCTGCATCATCACCTCCCAATATGGCCATAATCATTCCATAGTCTGAACCAATATTCTCAAAGCCTCTGAACATACCTGTAGGGATATTGAAAATATCGCCTGGTTCTAGAATAACCTCGCCTGTATCCCCCCAGCGTCCCCAGAAAAAACGCCATTTGCCAGATAAAACAAAAAACACCTCCGCTGTGCGGTGGGTATGTAGCGAATTTCGGCATTTCGGCGGCTGACCCGCTGCCCCAATATTAAAACCAGGGGTGTCCATAATATGAACATGCTGGTCAGATGCTTCAGATACGCCGCCACCAATAATGGTAAAATTTTCTTTTTGGTCTGAGCCGGGCGTATGAGCATCAATAAAGGCGGTGCGGCAGGGCACAAGTTCGGCATATTTAACGATTTGCACAGGCTTAATCATCAAAAGCTCCTTGTATGAAGATGGATTTGCTTCCAGATGGCGGTTTCATCAAATAGAACGAATTCACGTCGCAAACCACGTGGGCCAAATTCAGCGTGGCAAGCCCCCATAATATAAACTCGCGCGCCAGTTGGCGTACCAAAGCTTCCCCAGCCTTCGTGTTTTCCATATAGACCCCACCGGATAGCAGCACGTGGGGGCATCATCTCATCATCACGACCAATTTGATGCTCAATGGTAAATTCAGCATTTGGAAAACTAGCGCGAAGTCCCATCCAGAAATTATCAGCAGCATCCACCCCATGGGCTGAGAGACCACCTGGGAATTCTAACTCGCAAGCCTCATCATATTCTGTTTTGATTGCAGCTAAATCAGCGCCCATGATGCGGTTTAAAATATCAGCATATTTCTGCCCCCATTCATTGTCATTACCGCGTCCTCTATAAGGTCCTGTTATGTCGATTTCAGGAGTGAATGGTTTGACACAGTTTTCAACGCCGCCTTCACGCTTTATCAAATCAGCAGCATAATCTTTAGGCTCCCAACCCAATTGACGTGCAATTGCGCCTTGGTCGCGAATAAGCCATTCATCATTAATTTGATTATTAATAGCATGACAATCAGCAATAATGCGGTAGCAAAGTGTCTTGCCTGTAGCGCGGCCATAAATCCCATCGCCCAAATGAGTGGCTGTTGAATAGATCCGGTGTGAAGATAACATGCCCTCCTCAGGCGAGCCTGACCAAATGACATCTTCACCTAGCAAACGCCGATCGGGAAATTCAGCTAAGGTTGCCATGGTTGCGCCAATGACATCCTGATTGCCGCGAACAACTGAGCCTGGCGAGCGTACAGGAATGTCTTCTGTGTAATAATGGTGCAATGTCGCAATACCACGATCTTCCCATATCTCGCGTGTTATCCCCAGAATGTAATCAGGAAACGTTTTGAACTTTGGATCAAATCCTTGCATTGCACATCCTATTCATTTTTTGCTTGAACCTCTGATTTTTAGCTGTCCTGAAACGATACGCTGATGCGGCTCTGTTTGATCAGCGCATAGATGATGCATAAGAAGCTCTACCGTATTTTCAACCATTTCATCAGCGGGTTGACTGAAGGAAGTCAGATCATAACTTAGCCAGCTCGCTGGCGGTATATCATCATAGCCAACTATTGCCATATCTGCCGGCACATTCAGCCCAGCTTCATGCCGCACAACATCCATCACCACTAGCGCCATTGCGTCATTTGCAACAAACACAGCATCTGGCCGCTCAGGTGAACTGACAAGCATCTTCGCAGCTTCATAGGCACGTTCAGTCCGGAAATCACCTACAGCCCGGAAACATAAATCAAATCCGTTTTCAGACAGAGCTGCCCGAAAACCAGCCTCTCTATCACGCTGTGTTGATGCGCCTTCCCATCCGGCAATATAACCAAAGCAGCGGCAGCCTTGTTCAATCAGATGAAGGCCAACTTCTTTACCCCCACTGTAATTATCTGTAGTCACAGACGAAAATCGTGACTGTTCTTGAATTCTGTTGAACTGAACAATTGGGATTCCAGCAGACTGGCATCTGTCGGCCAGCTCTGATGATAAGGCCACAGACGCAGTAACAATAGCATCTACCTGATATTCCAATATTTCTTCGACAACCTCATCAATATTATTTGCGGTTTGCTCGGCCATAAATACCAACACATGATACCCTTGTTGCTGCAGTGCCTTTGATAGTTTTTCAAGCACCTCTGGATAAAAATAATTGTCGAGATAAGCAACAACCAGCCCCACTATATAAGATTTGCCAGTTAGCAATGAACGCGCAAGCCTATTTGGACGATACCCAAGCGTTTCAGCTGCCTCTTTTACCTTTGCAGATGTTTTTGCCGAGGCTGAAGCTCCGTCTGTAAATACACGGCTTACTGCAGATTGGCTGACCCCTGCAAGACGGGCAACATCAGCAGATGTTGTACGGCCTGAAACAGCTCTCTTTTCAGATAAAGATGGAAGCGTAGGAATAGACGGGTCGCTCATAAGGCGCTCTCCTCTAGCCTTACGGCATCTATATTAGAGTGAACCGAAGCAATCTGGCGCATTCTGCCTAGTACATCCACGCCAATTTGGGCCCAGACATCCAACAGATCTACCAGCACCCAATTTTCCCGAATACGCCCCTCTTCCAGACGCCAGAAATCCAGAGACCGAAGGGTGATTTTTTTATTTGTCGGGGCGATACCAAGCCAGCCATCACCACTCAGCGTTTGCGCCATATTCGGCCAGCCTGTCACCGCCACATATGCCCCTTCAGCAAAGAAGTGAGGAGCTGTTTCTTCAGGATACTGCCCCCTATCAGCCATGGCGTTCAAAAAGGGTGTCTGGTGCCATTTTCGGAACCCCTCCTGGCCACGTGAACTGCCAATACCGCAAGGGCCATACCAATTAAAATGTGGATGCCAGAATTTGTCTAACTGCATGACCTCTGGCCCACCTTCCAAAGGGTAGCGCTGCATAGCTGTTAACATATCTACCACATGACTGAGATTTGCATCTGTTGCTTCGGGTGAGGATGGAAGAGGCTGAAGACCGTCTTGGCTCGCAGGAGCTGGTACAAACCAGTCACGCCCCAAAGAAGGGCCCATTGGCCAAACGCCTGCCTGAAGCATTAGCTCTGGCAAATCCCAGATAGCTTGAACTTCCTGTACTTTGCCGTCTGAAAAGCGGAAAAATTCATGAAACCGGATATGGGCAATATGTCCAGTTGCTGGTATTCCTAAATAGGGGGCCATGAAACGGCCAACATAATGCCCTGCACACCCAACCCATTCTGCGCCATCCTGATCAGAACCAGAAATACAAATAACATCCCGGCGTTCCATATCAGGAAACGCAGAGAACAGAGGTGCGAATATCTGATTATACAACTCTGCACCTGCAATATCGCCAAGAGGACAACTGAAGTGACAATTTGCGTTAGAGCTAAGAAGATCAGACAAAACCTGCTGAACCCGTTTCTTGTCCAGGTGATATAGAGCCTGGCAAAGGGCCCTAATAGCCAATTTATTGCGATGATGTTTATCGTTCATCAATTCTATCCATCAGGATGTGGTGGCTCTTTATGCCCCTTATCAAAGGCTTCCCACCCTTCCCCATTGAAACAATCCACACCAAGCTGGGCCATAACATACGGAAAATCCACCATTACCCAATTATCGACAATTTTACCGTCAACAACTTTCCAGAAGTCCATATAACGTATTTCGATTTTCTTACCTGTTGGCTCTATCCCCATAAACACCCCTGAATGCACCGCCTCTTGCCGGCCAAAGGCAGCTGCCCATTCGCCCATATATAACCGCGCTTCATCAATACAGACCTTGTCTGAAAAGGCAGCCTGAAAGGGACGTTGCCAATTATCCTGAAATTCTCGCAAGCCGTTTTTGGTTCCACACCCCCGATTGCCCATCCAGCGAAAGCTCTCAGAGAAAAAGGCGCCAATATCATCAATTCGGTGGTCATTCAGGCCATCTACCATGCCTTCAATTACATGTTTTGTTTTCTCAGTTTTGGACATATCTGTATCGCGACTAAGAACCGCCTGTTCGGGACGTAATCCTTTTGCCATAGACTTATCCTTTCACCGCACCGGCGGTTAGACCAGATACAATCCGGCGTTGGAAAAACATCACCAAAATAAACAGAGGTGCGGTAGCTGAAACCACCGCCGCTACTGCAAACATTACATTTCCTTCAGTATAGGTTGTTCCTAAAAAGGCAGCGATTTTAGGAACCATTGTACGATTTTCATCTGAAAGCAGCATAGATGTCACCGCGAAATCATTATAGGCCAACAGAAAGGAAAACAGGCCTGTGGTGATCACACCGGGCCACATTACCGGAATAATTACAAATCTGAAGGCTTGAAGCTGGGTACAGCCATCAACCTTCGCACTTTCATCCAGATCTTTGGGAATACTCTGAAAAAAGGAATGCAGCATCCATAAGGTGAATGGCTGGTTGATTGCTACCAAAACAATAATCGTGGTTGGCAATATGCCCCATAGATTCCACTCAAAAAAAGGTAAAAGATACCCAGAAACAAGAGTAATAGGCGGCATTGCTCTGAAAATAAGTGCAGTGATCAGCAACCAGAAAGTATATCGAAAACCAGAACGAGACAGGGCATAACCGCCTAATGTACCGATGGTCAATGACGTACAGACCACAAAGAAACAAACAATCGCAGTGTTAATCACAGCGCGCCAGAATTCTTCCTGGATCCATGCGCCCACATAGCCCGCATCAGTAAAAGACGCGCCATAGGTATCAGAGGTATTTTTTCCTGTCAGCGCATTTGTCCAATCTGCGATGGAGAAGAAATCTAACTCAACTTTGAACGATCCCCATAAGGTCCAGAAAAATGGAAAGGCGGCTAGAATAACCCATAAGGTTATAAAACCATATATCAGTACTTTCAGATGCACAGGATAACGATTAGCAACGCTGTTCATCACGATTTCCCCTTAAAATCCTGCCATGTGCGCCACAACACCGGTGACAATAAAATGGCCACACCAATAATAGTGAGCATAGATGAAGTCGCGGCGGCAGAGAGCTGGCGTGTCTCGCCACCCAAATCATTAAATATTATCCAGCTAAGTGATTGGGCATGTGCTTCAGCGTTAAATCCAACAATTGGCTCAAATACGCGGAAATTATCCATTAGCTGGATAAGTGCCACAAACATGATTAACGGCATCAGATGCGGAACAATCACATAACGGACCTGCTCCCACCTGCTAGCCCCGTCAATTCTGGCAGACTCAATTTGGTCCATCGGCAGAGTTTGAAGACCTGCATAAAAAACAACAAAGGCAAAAGGCGCTGAATGCCAAACACCATAAATAATTAGCATTAGCCAGGTTAGGCCTGTTGAGGCTTTCAAAGAGAGATCCGGGTCAGCGGCGAGCCATTGAATGGCGGTGCCCAAAATACCTCGACTATCAATCATCCAGAACAAGATAAGGGAGCCAATAAGTGGCGTAACAATCATCGGCAATAATGAAACAAAAATAACAAGGCCTTTAACCCTCTCGCTTAAGGCATTAACGCCAAGTGCAATCATCAAGCCCAAAATAATCAGTATAGGTGTAACCGTAAAAGTGAAGGTCAGAGTGAAGCCTATCGCCCGATAAAAAGGCAGATTCCCAAGTTTATCGAAGAATCCAGACCAGCTTTCAGATGTCATCCAGGCTGTTTTGACCTCAGTAATAGCCAGATGACCGCGGTCAAAATAAATATCAAGACCAACAAACTTTCCAAGTGGTTCAGAATTCCGCAGTTCTCTAGTAGCATCCTGATCGATCGTCGTTTCCTTTTTACACCCGAACGGCCCACAATTTTCAACTTCGACCAAGACAGCCTCATGAGGTGTATGTACAGATTGCAAAACAACCGATACCAATGGAAATGCGATGAATAACAACATCGCCAAACCAGTCGGCAAGAAAAACCAGAAAAAGGTAGAGTGTTTCATAGTTACCTATATGAGGATAATACAGGAAGGGGAAATCCCCTTCCTGATAAATGCCAAGCTTCTTACAGGAAGCCTTTTTCTTTGGCTGCTGCAATGTATGCAGCTTCCACATCAGCAAGTGCCTGTTCAGCAGATTCTTTCCCCTGCATAAAGTCAGACAATTCAGCCCCCAATGCTGTATGCATTAGGCCCATATATGGCAACATCGGATATGGAATTGTGTTTGCCTGAGCCGCAGCAAATACACCACGTGCAGCATCTGTTGGTGTGTAGCCTTCAATCAGCCATACAGCTTGCTTTCGGATATCTTCGTCTTTAATAATTGAGGGATCGATCCCATTCATCATTGCAATAAACGTCGCCTCTGCTTCAGCATCGCTGACATTCTTGGCAACTGTCCAGCCGTCCCACCACAGGGTAGATGCAGGTGTGCTGCCGCCGCCAACTGTCATCGGACCAGCGATATTCATACCATTCTTTACGTCATCACTGACACCATCAACATCCACCAGAGTTGCGGCCCGGCTGCCCCACATATTCATAATAGCAACGTTGCCAGCGCGGAATTCAGCGTTTGTGGCATTACTATCATGTGTAAGGAAGTCAGGATTCATATAAGCTGACAATGCCTTCATCATTTCAAGAGCTTTAACACCTGCATCTGTATTGACATTTGGCTGAGCTGATCCGTTCTTGAAATGGCTGCCACCATAACCAAGGAACATATTGTTGAATTCCTGCGCTAAATTCCAGCCGGCCTTATAAGCGCCGCCAACAGGGTTCTGCATCATCCCTGAGTTACGGATTTTTTCAGCAGCAGACAGCATATCTTCATATGTCTTGGGTGGCTCTATGCCTATTTTTTTCAGCACATCCTCACGATAAACCAGATGCTGAGCGTTGGCCATAAAGGCGACCGCCATAACCTTTCCATTAATGGTGATCAGCTGATTTTTTTGTAAATCTTTACCATGCTTGGCGACCAAATCATCAAGTGGGCGGATAACATCATTATTCATCAGTGCAACAATGGATGAATTGGCAATGATGGCTGAAGTATATTCAGCTGGATTGCCGCTCATGCCAGCAACGTTGATTTTCTGGTGATCAGCGGTCAGGTTTGTTGAAACCTCTGCTCCACTGCAGGCCTGCGCCCCTTTACCAACAGTCTGAATTGCTGGAAATTCATTGCCAACAACACTCACCCGTGCAGATATCTGACAAGCGTAGGCCGTACTGCTGGCCATAACTGCCAGGGTAGATGCGATTGCTAATTTTCTAAGATACATTGATCTCTCCCTCTTTTTGTTAAAAACAGACAAATCTGTTTTTCTTATCGACCCGACATTCCGGGTGGTTTGTGAACACAAGAAGCATCAGCTCCTCAGTCTTTCACCTGTCTGGCTGTCAAACAGATGACAGCTTGCTTCCGGCACAGAAATACTGACCTCGTGGCCAATTTCTGTACGGAATTCTTTATGTGCCTTTACCGCAACTAGTGACTGTCCGGCTTTTACTGTAACCATGGTTGCATCACCAAGTAGCTCCATTGCATAGGTAGGCGCGTTAATCTGTGCTTTAGCTGGCTTATCGGTTATCACGGCGTCCTCTGCTCGAAAGCCAAGCGTGGCTGGCCCGTCTTTTAGCTTAAGGCCTTTGACTGTAATGTTTTCAGCAGAAAAACACCCCTCATCAATATGTCCCTCGATCAAATTCATAGCTGGATTTCCGATAAACCCGGCCACAAATAAATTTGCAGGCTTATCATAAATTTCAGTTGGCGTACCGATTTGCTGTATTAGCCCCTTATTCATCACAACAACACGGTCGGCCAGCGTCATAGCTTCAATCTGATCATGGGTTACATATATAGTTGTGACCTTTAGCTCATGTTGCAAATGCTTGATTTGCGCCCGTGTTGAGACACGTAATTTCGCATCCAGATTAGAGAGTGGTTCATCCATCAGAAATACATTTGGCTCGCGCACGATTGCTCTGGCTAGCGCGACACGCTGGCGCTGCCCACCAGAGAGTTCAGCCGGCTTGCGGTGCAAAAACTCATCTAGCTCAACCATAGCCGAGGCTTGCCTTACACGCGCATCATGGCTAGCCTGGTCAATTTTACGGACCTTCAGAGGAAAGCGAATATTCTCATAAACGTTCATGTTCGGATAAAGGCCATAGGACTGAAACACCATTGCAACATCTCTGTCCTTCGGCTCCAGGTCATTTATCCGTCTGCCATCGATGAAAATATCTCCAGAACTGGCATCTTCCAGCCCGGCAATCATCCGCATTGTGGTGGTTTTACCACAACCTGATGGGCCAAGAAGAACCAAAAACTCATTATCCAAAATGGTCAGGTTAAAATCATCTACAGCGACGAACTGGCCCCACTGCTTATGGACGTTTTTCAGCTCTATTGATGCCATATTATTTTAAGTCTCCACCCTGCAAAACACAATTTGCATACCTATGCAAAAATGGTATTAGGTGAAGTGCATGTTTGACAAGGCTAAATCTAGAAACATAGGGCAAAAGAGGAAATCAGAGTGAGCACCGACACCCAGTACGCCAAGACAATTGTCCTGAACTGGCAGAAATCAATGGATCATTTAGAACCAAAACAAATGCCTGCCTGCTTTTCAAAATTCACATCTAATGACTATATTTGGCGCGGTATGCACCCCTTTCATGAACAGCACGGCGCTGATTCTGTGATTGAGGTGTTTTACAACCCCTTCAAGAATTCATTTTCAAACCTTCAGCGCAGACAGGACATCTTCTTTGCAGGGCAGAATGAAATGGACGGTTTTAATTCCGTGTGGGTAGCATCAATGGGACATTTTATGGGCTTATTTGACCAGCCCTTTGTTGGCATTCCACCAAACCGAAAAATCGCAATGATCCGCTACGCTGAATTCCATAAAATTGAAAGCGGAAAAATCACTGAGACAGCCTTATTTATTGATCTGTTGCATCTTATGGCGCAAGTCGGCATTACACCCGTTTCACAGCAAACAGGCATTCATCTTATCCAGCCTGGCCCGCGCACACATGACGGTCTGCTCTTTGAAGCCCAAAACGGAAAAGAGGGCGAGGCAACCCTTGCCCTGATCAACCGTATGATAGGCGATATAAATGGAGGCGACTATTCAAGTCCGCAAGAGGAACTCCGCCAATGCTGGCATGAAGATATGCTCTGGTGGGGACCCACGGGGATAGGAGCTACCTATACCATTGACCGTTATATCGACCAGCATCAGCGCCCGTTCAGAACCCAGAATGAAGGCCGCCGGTTCAACGGCCATATCTGCCGAATGGCAGAAGGCCAGTATGGCGGGTTTTTCGGCTGGCCCAACCTGAGTGTAAAACCGACAGGCGGCTATCTCGGTATGCCGGCTTTTGACGGCTTTGCTGATATGCGGGTTGTGGATATTTACCGGCGAAACGGCGACAAGCTGGCCGAAAACTGGATATTTATTGATCTCTTGCATTTCCTAAATATGCAGGGGCACGATATCCTGGCTGAAATCCATAATAAATAGATTTCTGCCCTAAATCTGCTGCGCCAGAATTTTCAGGTTATTAACCGCGTTCAGATTATGCGTTGTGGCGGCATAGTCGCCAGCAAACAAATAACATAAAATATCCTCTTGCAAGGCAGCAAACTGATTAACCTCTGTGTCTTCAACTGCGATCACTTCATTTGCCTGTAGCCTGAATTGCTCAAGGGCATATCTGTAAACATCCCCCGCAGGTTTTTCAGCAGCAACATTATCTTTTGTTGTAATCAAATCAAAATCCGTGAAATCAATGCTGTCTTTAAGTGCAGCTGATAGACCACTAATATTATGCTGCGTTGTTGTTGTTATCAAACCAAGACGAATGCCGGTCTCTTTGCATTTCGATATACAGTCAACAACCCCGGGGCGAGGCACAATACCGTGTTGTATATATTCATTAAAAAAAGCCTCTTTTTTAGCATGTATTTTAGCCACTTCATCTGGTGACAATGCGCCATTTGAAAAAGAAGCAATACGACCCCTACCACCCGGATTTTTTAGCATTTCACAATAATTTGCTACACTCCAGTACCAATCAAGACCAGATGCAGTAAAGGCGGCGTTATAAGCTTGCCTCTGCAATTCTGATGTTTCTGCAATGACTCCAATAGAGCCGAAAAATAGTGCTTTCATACAGAGCCTCAAAAAAAGAAAAGCAGACTTTTTATACTTACAGTTTTTTGCTTTGGTTTGGACAGACAAGTTAAATATCGCGAACTGAACCTATCCTAGTTCCGAGGTACAAAAGCCGCAGATTAGGCTTTTTTAATCTCCACCCCCTCGGACAAGACCCAAAGCTGATAGCCAAACAGCATCAGTAACCCCGTACAGGGGTTCGAGGAGCGCGGTACATGGTCGTTGAACCTTGGACCTGGGTTTGTGGACACTCTAAAAGTAGCAATGAACGCGGCAATAATTCAGAATACAAAAAAGCCGCCTCAAATAGGAGACGGCTAAAACTCTGATATATTGTAGTTTTTATTGGTTGCGGGGGTAGGATTTGAACCTACGACCTTCAGGTTATGAGCCTGACGAGCTACCGGGCTGCTCCACCCCGCGCCAATGCAAACCTCTTAATATCCAGACACCTGAAATCGAGGTTAAAAAGAAAATCCCCGTCAGATGACGGGGCATAAGAGGTTTAATGTCAAGGTATT
>JBMHCK010000037.1:0-2993 GCA_049889955.1 Puniceispirillaceae bacterium (SeqCode) | reverse complement strand
CGGTCACTTAAAAAGAACGTGCCTATCGCCTGATTTTCGAATTGCATGGAAATAGCCGCAGCATCTTCTTTTTCATAATTCTGATCAACGCGGTTTAGATAGGCGCTAACCGATTTTATCTCGCCGCAAATAAACCGCAATAAATCTATCTCATGGATTAGATTTGTTAATACCGGGCCAGCTGCTGTTTTGCGGCGCCAGTCCGGGGCATAATAAGGCGTATCTTTACGACAGCTCCACTGGCCAGTAACCCCGATCAGTGTGCCAATAGCCCCGCTTTCTATCAGCTCTTTTGCCTTTGCTGCACAGGGATAATAACGCCGTTGATGGGCAACCAGAATCTGGCAGTCGGCGCGCTCGGCTTGCTGCACAATATCCTGTGCCTCGGTATCATCTGCGGCGATTGGCTTTTCCACAAGCAGGGTTTTGCATCCTGCAGTGATACAGGCACGCACATCCGCATGGTGGCGCTCGGTTGGGGTGGCGATAATCACCGCATCCAGCGCCGCTCCTGCCCGCGCCTGTTCTGCCAGCATTTGGCCCGCAGAATCATAACATGGCATAGCCCGGCTAGCCGCTTGCTGTTGCGCGGCTTCTGAAGGATCTGCAAAGGCGGTCAGCTCTGCCTCAGCCAGCTGATCGATTGCCATAATATGACGCTGGCCAATATTTCCAGCCCCAACCAGGCCAATTTTTACCACTGCCATCTTCTCCATACCCTTATATCTGCCCCCTCATCAATGAGAGGCTATTATGATAACATGCTGATGAAGTAGAGATAGCAAATAAAGGGGAAAGGTTATACAGACAAAATGTTCTAATTTATCGGACGGGGCAGGCAAACTAAGTGCTTTTATTTCAATAGTATCTTTGCTATAACCCAGCTCAGATAAATTTATCTTACATTTTCTTATCGCGGCGTTTGTGTAGTGGTAAGACCCCAGCCTTCCAAGCTGGAGACGCGGGTTCGATTCCCGCACGCCGCTCCAAATCCATAACACATCTATCTGAAAATAATATAGTTTTTAGACCAACAATAACTATGTTCCCCTGCTCTCTATTCAGGTAATTGCCGCAAGTTTTTTTTACTAGCCCATGAATGACAAAAGCGCTAATTCAATCTGCTGCTGCTATTTGTGAACATAGCATTTGCGCAAAATCCAGCAACTGGGCATTAATCATATTGCCCTGAACCTAAGATTAAATACAGCAGATGTTGAAGATACACTAAAACGACGAGCTGACCAGCTATTCCCGGAATTCAGCCCGTAGAGGAGCAAACATGCCTAAAACTATTCTTATCACCGGTGCCACTGATGGTATTGGACAGCTAGCTGCCCGCAAACTGGCCGAGGCTGGTCACCAGCTTTTGTTGCATGGCCGTAACCCTGCCAAGCTGGCCGAGATAGCTGAACAGATAGGCGGCGCACAAACCGTGCTGGCTGATTTTAGCCGCATGGAAGAGGTAGCCGAAATGGCAGATGCTGTTCACGCAACACATCAAAAAATTGATGTATTGATCAATAATGCTGGTATTTTGAAAACAGCAGATGTTGAAACAGAGGCCGGACGCGATATTCGTTTTGATGTGAATATGCTGGCCCCCTATATCCTGACGCGCCGCCTGTTGCCGCTTCTCGGAAATAATGGGCGGGTGGTAAATCTGTCCTCTGCAGCGCAGGCACCTGTTGATATCAGCGCAATGACCCGCTTTCAGCCAATGAGCGATATGGCCGCCTATTCCCAAAGCAAGCTGGCTATTACTATCTGGTCAGCCGAATTGGCCCGTGAAATGCCAGATGGACCTATGTTTGTTGCGGTTAATCCTGGCTCTTTGCTGGCCACAAAAATGGTCAAGGAGGGGTTTGGTATTGATGGTAAGGATCTGAATATCGGGGCCGATATTTTAATCCAGGCTGCCCTGTCATCAGAATTTGAAAATGCGACAGGGAAATATTTTGATAATGATAGCGCTGTTTTCTCTGCCCCGCATCAGGCAGCTGGCAACCCTGAACATGCCAGCGCGGTAATGGCCGCCCTTAACAGCCTGGCCGAACCCTTCGTGACAACCTAATACGCTATAGGCAAGTTGTTTCCTGTCGTTACTCTTCCCGAGCTGGATTAACGATGAGTAGCATATGCGATACCCACATAAATTATTCATTTTTTTGGCGATGATGCTTTTGCTTGGCGGGACAAATTTATCGGCTAGTGATGCTGATTTTTATCGCCAGAAAGCGGCACATGCTTTTGCTGATCAACGATATCTGCAGGCCGCCAGCTATGCCGCACAAGCTTTGGCTGAAAACCGCTCAGACAAAAAAATGCATATTGTGCTGGTCCGGGCCTCGGATAAAATGGGCGCCGGCACCAAACATGTATCAGCCTTGTATCAACAGGCGCTTGTGGCCTATCCGCGCAACCCTGAATTACTGGCACATGCTAGCGGATTTTATCGCCGTTCAGGCAATCAAACCTACGCGAACAGGCTAGCTGCCCAATTTGAACAAATCTGCCGATTTAATTGCCAGCAATATAGAAATTATATGGGGGGAGGCCGCTAGCCGCAGGCCCAATACCGCTCAGCCTTGCTGGGCAAGCTCGTGAAGATGGGCGCTCACAGATGTCTGTAACCCTTGCAGATCATATCCTCCTTCCAGTAAGCTGATCAGCCCGCCTGCGGGGGTCTGCGCTGCCAGAGCCACTATATCGCGGGTCAGGGCGGCGAAATCTTCTGCTTCTATCTGCAAGCCGCCAAGCGGATCGCGGCTATGGGCATCAAATCCGGCAGACAGAATAATCAGGTCACATTCTGCATCGGCAATGAACGGCAGTAACACCTCGCGCCAACCGGCGAGGAACGCAGCCCCGCCTGTTCCCTCAGGCAAGGGCAAATTCAAAATATTGTTATAGGCCCCGCGCTCTTCTGCACTGCCGCTACCTGGATAAAGGGGCATTTGATGCGAAGACGCATAAAAGAAATTTTCCTCATG
>JBMHCK010000036.1:0-9590 GCA_049889955.1 Puniceispirillaceae bacterium (SeqCode) | reverse complement strand
GCGAGTGGCCACCCGTGGCACGTCATGGTTTGAAAATGCAAAGCTCAGCCGGCCAGTGCCGTTAAAACTGTCAACCGCTTTGGAAATAGCTTCTTTCATGCCAGCAACATCCAGCCCATCCCATTCCAAAAGGTCAAAATTGTAGGTGGCATGAAGCCGTTTCGGGGCTGTAAAGGTCTGGCTGGCTTTCACCGCATCATCACCATCTACCTCTCCCATCAAAAACTTGTCTTCATAGCTATCTGCTACAGCACGAAACGCTTCGCTGAATTGCTGAATAGAAGGCTGGTTAAGCTGGCCAGTATCATGGAGTTGACGAAAAAAAGGCTGTTGTTCTTGCGGTAAGGTGCCGAGTACAAAATCCGGGTCAGCCAAATTGTTCTTATAGGGCGCTGTATCGGCATTGATAGTATGTACCGCATCCAGGCGGAACCCATCGACACCGCGATCAAACCAGAAACGCGCAACATCTGTAAGCGCGTTGCGAACCGCGGGGTTAGCATGGTTTAAATTGGGCTGACTGGGCAGAAAATTATGTAAATAATATTGCTGTCGGCGCGGCTCCCAGCTCCAGGCTCTTCCACCGAAAAAAGACAGCCAATTGGTAGGTGCAGAACCATCTGGTAGCGGGTCAACCCAATGAAACCAGTCAGCTTTGTCATTATTTCTGGATTGCCGGCTTTCTTGAAACCACACATGCTGATCTGAACAATGCGCCGGGACAATGTCGATCATCAGTTTTAGACCCAGTTCATGGGTTTTGCTAATTAGGGCGTCAAAATCAGCCATATCGCCATATTGAGGGTGAATGCGGCAATAATCAGCAACATCATAGCCAAAATCTTTTTGCGGAGAGGCGAAAAATGGGCTAATCCATATCGCATCCACCCCTAGCCTGGCAATATAGTCAAGACGCTGTGTAATGCCGGGTAAATCACCAATTCCATCCGTATTTGTATCCTGAAAAGAGCGCGGGTAAATCTGATAAATTACTGCGGTTTCCCACCATCGCAATGCGTTCATATTTTAGCCCCCTTTAACTGATCCGGCTAATAGGCCGCGGATAAAATAACGCTGCATGGCAAGAAATACGAGTACCGGCATAATCATTGAAATAACAGCTGAGGCGTTGAGCAGATGAAGCTGATCTTTAAAGGTGCCAAGCTGTTGCTGCAAGCGAATAGGAAAGACCAGGTCATCTGAATTGTTAGGGCCAATGTATAAGGCGACAATCAGATCGTTCCAAACCCATAAAAATTGAAAGATGCTAAAAGATGCCAGCGCAGGCACCGATAGGGGCACGATCAATTTTGTGAAAATTTGCAGGTGATTGGCTCCGTCAATGCGCGCACTCTCCAACAATTCTCTGGGTAGCCCTACAATGTAGTTTCGTAGCAGGTAAATCGCCAGTGGCAGGCCAAACGCGGTATGGGTAATCCACAGGCTGGCAAAGCTTTTTGAAGCGACCTCGCAGCTGTTGGTTGTTTCACAATCTGTCATCCATGAATTCAAGGCGGCTGCCCATGAAGCAATCCCGCTAAAGCCTTGCAATATTGGTAGAAAGGCAAGCTGTGTTGGCACAACCATCAAAGAGACAACTATCACAAACAACCAATCACGACCCGGAAACCGCATCCAGGCAAACGCATAGGCAGCAAAGGCAGCGATGGTAATGGGAATAATCGTAGCCGGAATGGTAACAATAAAAGAAGAGATGAGCGCGTTTGGTACATGCTTGTTCTCAAACAAAACCTCTTCATAGGCCTCTGCGCCAAAAACCGGTTCCTGATCAATAAAGACATCCAGCTTTTTAGGTCGGGGAAGGGTTGGCGTGCTAAACCGCCAGATAAAATCGCCATTGGCGGCAAAGGTAAACGCGCCGCCGCGAACATCCATGGCTTCACCAACCGGCACCAATTTTCGAATAAGCTTGGTTTTATCCGGATTGTCAGGGTCCGGAACACGCCCTTTGAACAACACAGACTTGACAATGCCGGTGATAGGAAAGCTTTCTTCTTCGAGATTTAGCCTCTCAAAGATATTTCCGGTTAAGACCAGAGCTGGTTCGGTTGCGCCTTTATCATGAGTGCTAAAGCGATGGCCAAGCTCGGTGGGGGTAAAAGCGGTCCAAAAGCCGGATGTTTTAGACGCCAGCTCTGAGCGCAGGGAGGTGGTGATAAGTGCAATAAAAGGTACCACCCAGATAAATACAATCAGGGCAAGCACAGTGTGATGTAATGTACGGCTTATCATGCCTGTTTACCCCTAGCTTAGATTTTTCTGTTCGCGGCGGATGCGCCACGCATTAAAGACCATATTTGGCACAACTGTCAGCATCAGCATAACCGCAATGGCGGCAAATAGATTATCCACATTATCGCCACCAATAGACCAGTTATTGCGCGCATTTTCCATCATCACCGCTAATAGCAGTTTGTCATCATCATTCGCAGAGAGCGCATAGGGAATATCAAATACCTTTAGCACCAATATTACCAATGTTGTCCAAACCACCATGACTGTGGAATAGATTTGTGGCAGTTTAACGCGGAAAAACATCTGAAACGGGTTAGCGCCATCAATTGTTGCGGCTTCTATTGTATCACTGGGAACGCCGCGCAAAGCCGCAGAAAAAATCACCATTGCAAAGCCTGTTTGTACCCAGACCAAAATCCACATTAAAAAGAAATTTCCCCAAAATTTAAGATTATATAGAGGCTCATTATATTCTGCTGTATGTCCAAGTAACGCTTTCAGCAAGCCAACCTGATAGGATGGAGTGAGGCCGTTTACAGTCTCCAGCGCTTCGATGCCGCCTCCGGCAAAAATATTGCGCCAGATAACCGCCGCACCAACAAAAGAAATCGCCAGCGGGATGAAGATAAAGGTTTTGGCGATTACGCCCCAGCGCACAGAATCTGCCAATACCGCAATTAGCAGGCCAAGCGATATGCAAACAGTGGGAACCAGAATCAGCCACATCAAACTGTTTCGCATCGCAAATCTGAATTGCACATATCCCAAGGCAGCCGGATCCCATAAAAAGGCATAATTTTGTGTGCTAAAGCTGCCACTGGCTTCCTGCATGGATTGTTTAAGGGTTAGAAACCCCGGCACAAGAAGGAAGAGCAATAACAGCATCAGCGCGGGGCCAACAAAAATCCATGGCTGAATAGCCTCGATAATGGCAGATTGCCGACCTGGAGAGCTTTTTGCGGTTTGCCTCGCTAATCCCAGCGTTAACCAGTTACTGATGCCAAAATAAAAAAAGGATAAGCCGACAGCAATAATGACAATCCGGATAGCAAAACCAATTTTTGAAAATCGCGCTATGGTATCAAACTCTGTTGTGGACCAGTTAAAAATATCATGCAGAAATAAGCCAAAATTCGCCATTACCCCATCAAGTGGTGAAGAAGCTGCCAGTGCAAAAATTGCAGTAATGGGCAACAGGCATACGATCGTTAGAAAAATCGCTATACCATTTCCGGCAATAAGAGGTTTGATAGAGCGCATGGCACTGTCCGTTAGCGTGAATGCGAACACCATTCAACGCAAAAGAAGAAAGAAGAGCGTCAGCATTTGCCACGCTCTTCTCAAAAGTTCAGCAAGTCGTCAGGCTACTTAATCGCATCCCAGGCAGCCTGAATGTTATCAGCTGTTGTCTTGGCATCCTGACCATTTGCAAAAGCGGTCATTTCGCTCCAGAAGGCACCTGCACCAATCGCCCCTGGCATCAAATCAGACGCATCAAAGCGGAAGGTTGTTGCATTTACCAGAATTTGGCCTTGCTTGCGCTGTGCATCAGATGCGTAGGCATCCAGATTTGCGCCCTTATGAGCTGTTAGGAACGCCCCTTGAGACATCCATACCTCGTGAGCCTTGGCTTCGGTCAAATACTGAAAAAATGCGCGTGTAGCAGCCGAATCTTTCGTGATGGTATATAAGGTACCTGCACCCAGAACCGGATTGCCCAGATTGGCTTTTTCAAATGGCGGGAAGTAGAAGAAATCTGCTTCACCTGCGGCCACCTCTTCACCTTTCTTTGGAAAGAAAGCAGGAATGAAAGATGCCTGACGGTGCATCATGCACTGTGCTGGTGAGGTAAATAATCCTTTTGGTGCATCACCAAAAAAGGTGGTTGCAACTGAGGCCGCGCCGCCGGCAACATAGTCATCGTTGCGAGAGAACTGGCCATATATTTCCATCGCGTTCAGAACTTCCGGGCTGTTAAATGGCAGCTCGTTTGATACCCATTGGTCATATTTTTCCGGTGTTGCTGTCCGCAGCATCAGATCTTCCATCCAGTCTGTGGCGGTCCAGCCGGTAGCGTTCCCGGATTCCACCCCGATACACCACGGGGTGTTGCCATCTGCGACCATCTGATCCGATAGGGCGATCAATTCTTCCATCGTGGAAGGTGTTTCATAGCCGTTATCTTCAAATTGTTCAGGCGAATACCAAACCAGTGATTTAAGATCCTGTTTAAAGGCAAAACCATAAAAGCTGTCCTTACCGTCCTTGCCTGTATAGGTGCCAAGATCAACCCAAGACGCCCCCGCGCCGTAGTTACTGGTCATCCATTTTGCCAGATCATCACCAAGCGGTGACAGATAGCCTTCCCTGGCCATATCACCCGCCAGACCAGGCTGTGGAAAAATGGCAATATTAGGCGCGTTATTTGATTGCAGATCTGCTACGATCAGGGCCGCGAAATCGCGCGAACCAGAATATTTCACAACCGCCCCGGTCGCTTTTTCAAAGCAGCTGACAGTAGCCATCAGATTCTCTTCATCCTTACCCTGCATGGAGCCAGCAACAGTAATCACCTCGCCAGCAAAACTGCCCATATTTCCCAGCTTTGATGGGGTGTCGCACACATCTGCCTTGGCAATCCCTGCTATAAAAAAGGATGCCAGCGCAGCTGTGCCTAGCATTTTACTAAAATTTGACATTCGTTCCTCCCGACAATTAACGTCATAATGTGCTGTAATGGTCGCCTAGTACTGGGCGATTTTTTTCCATTTCTGTGTAAAAAACTAAACGTTTTACAGAAAAACTTCAAATTGCGTCAACAATGAGAGTTTTTTTTACCAATGTAAACATCATAATGGCTGCTCTATTCCCTCAGGGAACTTCGTGGCCGTTTGCCTCTTGATAAAGGGCAAACCAGCTGATTCGGTCCATAGACACTTTAAATGCATCTGAAATTTGATGGATACGGTTCAAATTATTTGTGCCCAATACTGGCAGGATTTGCGCTGGATGTGCCAATAACCAGGCAATCGCTACGGCGCCTATCTCAACGCCTGCCTCCTCGGCTTTTTCCTTTAACCGCCGAGTCAGCGGTGCATTTCCCTGTGTAAACAGGGCGCCCCCTGCGAGTGGTGACCATGCCATTGGGGGAACGCCGCGTTCCTGCAAGAACGCCAGATCGCCATTTGTAAAGGCCTGATTTGCGAGCACAGACATTTCTATCTGGTTCGTCACAAGCTTATTTTGCATCGCTGATTGCAGCAAATTCCAGTCATGCGGTTTGAAATTCGACACCCCTACCGCTTTAACCTTGCCTGCGGTGACAAGCTTATCTAGAACCGCTCCGGTTTCATGATGATTCATAAAAGGATCGGGGCGGTGAATTAATAACAAATCAATTTCCGTAATGCCCATCAGGCGTAAACTATCTTCTACGGATTGCTGGATATGGGTAGCACTGGTATCATAATATTTTAAAGGAGCAGCGCTATGCCGGCCGGCAGGAGCAACAATATCGCATTTTGTAACAATTTCTATTTTATCGCGTAAATGTGGGGCTGTCCGAAGCGCATTACCAAAAATTTCCTCTGCTGCATAGCCACCATATATATCTGCCTGATCCATCGTGGTGATGCCTTGTGCGAGACAGGCCTCCACTTTGGCCTGAACATGTGCAGACGAGATATTTTTGTCATCTGCCAGGCGCCACATACCATAGATAAGACGTGATAGAGACAGGCTGTCATTCAGGGTTACTTTTTCCATTATTTTCTCTCTCCGGCACCAAGCGGGGTTTTTGGCATTTGCTTAGGCACGCGGCCATATTCATGAGGCAGCGAGCATGTTTTTATCTGCGGCAAAATCAATCTACTAATGTAATCACATTCCTGAAGATGCGGATAACCAGAAAAGATAAAGGCGCGGATGCCCATTTTCTGATAGGCTTCAATTTCCGAGAGAATCTGGTCTGCCGAGCCAACAAGTGCGGCCCCGCACCCTGATCGTGCTCGGCCTACACCTGTCCACAAATGCGGTTCAATAAACCCGTCCATATCTGCCAAATCGCGGTTTCGAGCTTGCCGTGCCACCCCCAGAGAGCTGGAATCAAGCGCCCGTTCGCGTATCTCACTACCTTTTTCTTCATCAAGCTTTGAGACCAATTCTGCGGCATATTCCCGTGCCTCTGCTTCGGTGTCACGCACAATCATGTGAACACGCAACCCGTAATCCAAGGTGCGGTTATAGGTCCGGGCGGCTTCATGAACCTGTTGCATGCGGCCTGCCAAATCCTCTTTGGTTTCCGGCCACATCAGATAGACATCGCAGTGGCGCGCGCATAAATCTACTGCAGCAGGGGAATACCCCCCGAAATATAATAACGGACCGCCATTTTGCTGATAGGGGCGTGCCGGCTCTGTTGATACAGCGTCAAACTGATAAATCTCGCCATGATAGGTGATTTCATCACGGGTCCAGGCCTGGCGCAAAATTTCAACCACCTCGCGGGAGCGTTGATAACGATAGGCGCTATCTTCTGTTTGTCCAGGAAAGTCAGAACTGATGATATTTATTGTAAGCCGCCCCTCGAGCATGTGGTCAAGGGTGGCTATCGTTCGGGCCAGCATAATCGGCTGCATTTCCCCGCACCGAACGGCGGCCAGAAGATTTATTTTCTGGGTGATTGGCGCACATCCGGCAACAAAGGACAGGGTGTCCTGGCCAATTTGATAGGAAGAAGGGCACAGAATATTTCTAAATCCGTTTTTTTCGGATCGCTGCACAATTTCCGAACAATGCGCCCAGCTGGATTTCAGGTTGCTGTCTGGCACCCCCAAATACTGATAATCATCTGCGCATAACGCGGCAAAAAAACTTACCTCTGTAGCGTCAAGGTCAGCGCTTGTAATCGGCACAATAGTCATTAAAGATATCCCTTTTTTATTGTGCGTAACGCTAACAACTATCCAATGCTAAATCAATGCGGTATCAAGGAGAAATCAACAGAGTAAATTTAACCTCTATATCGGTTTTGCAGGTGTTAACTTAAAATAGATGAAGAACGAATGACCACATATTATGGTATTATTGGTTGCGGCATGATGGGGCGTGAACATCTTCGCAATATTGCGCTGCTACCAGACACGAAAGTCTCAGTGATCTTTGAGCCAGATGCCGATATGGCACAAGCAGCTGCGAGTCTGGCCCCGGTGGCTGTTTTTGTTTCCTCTATTGAGGCACTATTACAGCACAGCCAGCTAGATTGTCTAGTTATTGCCAGCCCAAATCATTGCCATGTTGACCATTTGGAACAGATTGCCAGCAAAATCAGCCTGCCTATTTTGGTTGAGAAACCGCTTTTTACAGCCCCTGATGATCTGAAGCGTATTTTAGCGCTGAAAGCAACATATCCTGCGCCTATCTGGGTAGCTATGGAATATCGTTATATGCCACCAATGCAGGAATTTATCAGATCTGTTCAAAGGGTAACTGGAGAGATTAAATTGCTGACAATTACCGAACACCGGTTTCCCTTTTTGAAAAAGGTAAATGACTGGAATCGTTTTAACGCCAATTCTGGCGGCACATTTGTTGAAAAATGCTGTCACTTTTTTGATCTTATGCGACTTATTTTAAAGAGTAATCCTGTCCGTGTTATGGCTAGTGCCGGACAAGAAGTAAATCATTTGCAAGAAACCTATAATGGCCAGCCATCTGATATTTGGGATTGTGGATATGCGATTGTTGATTTTGCCAGCGGTGCACGGGCATTGCTGGAATTGTCGATGTTTGCCGAAGGGTCGGAATATCAGGAAATGATACATGCGATTGGCCCGTCTGGTAAAATTGAGGTAAAATTGCCAGGTCCAGCGCGGTTCTGGTCTGGGCCAGCAGATAAAGTACCCTTGCCTGTCATTATTGAGAGTGCGCGGGCCAGCTGTAATCCGGTACAGATTGCCTGTCCGATTGACGCAACCATTTTGGATGCAGGCGATCATAATGGTGCAACCTTTTACCAACATCAGCGATTTTTGAACCTTGTGCGTCAGAATGGCACTGTGGAAGTCAGCCTCGATGATGGCATTTGGGCAACACGTCTGGGAATGGCGGCACAGGAATCGGCGCGCACCGGAACGGCTGTAGAGCTTTTGCCGCATAGCAGCGATTGAACATAAAGCAGGGCTTGTGCTATCTGTTGACTAGGTTCCCAGCAGCGTGCGTTGCACAGATAGTTGCCAGCCAGATAGTAAATTATCGCGGTTGGCCTGGCTCATCGCCGGGATAAAGGATGTGTCCAGTTGCCACAGCGCGCTTGTACTTTCCAGATCGCTGATCTCGCCGCGGCCCAGCATTGCTAATATTGCTGCCCCTAATGCAGTGGTTTCAGCAATGACTGGCCTGTCTACCTGCTGGTCCACAATATCTGCTATAAATTGCATCAGCCAGCCATTCGCGACCATGCCGCCATCAACCCTCAGCCCGTCTGGTTCAATGCCATCTGCGCGCATCGCCTCTACCAGATCATATGTTTGATAGGCAATTGATTCCAGCGCGGCTCTGGCCAGATGTGCCGGCCCTGTATCCCGCGTGATCCCATAAATAGCACCTCTGGCAGAAGGTGACCAATGCGGCGCCCCCAGACCGGTTAGGGCGGGGACCATATACACCCCGTCATTACCTGTAATTGAGGTGGCTAGCGGCTCGCTTTCTGCGGCGCTTTTTAACAGACGCACCCCATCACGCAGCCACTGAACAACCGCACCGGATACAAAAATAGATCCCTCCAGGCCATAGGTTCGTTGCCCCTTAATCTGATAGGCAATAGTAGAGAGTAGGTTGTTTTGCGAGGTCAAACAGGACTGGCCAGTATTAGCCAACATAAAACAGCCTGTGCCGTAGGTAGATTTAATCGCCCCCTTTTTTACACAAGCCTGCCCGATTGTAGCCGCCTGCTGATCGCCTGCCACGCCGAAAATTGGCACTTCAAGCCCAAATATATCTTTCAGGCAATCCCCAAAATGGCTGGCGCTATCCTGTACCTCTGGCAACATGGACATAGGTACTTTGAAAAGCTTGCATAGCTCTTCATCCCACTGCCCCTCGCGAATATTATACAAGCTGGTTCGGCTGGCATTTGTGGCATCGGTTACATGCCTTGTCCCGCCTGTCATCTGCCAGATAAGAAAACTGTCAACTGTGCCAAAACACAGCTCGCCCTTTTCTGCACGTTGGCGCGCGCCCTCGACATTATCCAGTATCCAGGCAATTTTAGTTGCACTAAAATAGGGATCAAGCAGCAAACCAGATTTATGCCGCACACTATCCAGACAGCCATC
>JBMHCK010000035.1:0-29650 GCA_049889955.1 Puniceispirillaceae bacterium (SeqCode) | reverse complement strand
TTCATCATCATAATTTAGCTGGCGTGCCAGCAAGCAAAATTCAGTGACGCTTTTTTCCAGCTCAACAAAAATGGCGCCAGCACGAGCATCCCCTTTTCGCAATATAGATGCAAAAATACCAAGACCCGCTGCTTGGCGAAGAGCTGCCCCCACTACAATATCTGTTGTCAGGCGCGCCATGGCTAGCGGTATATCCACAAAAAATAAAGACTATAAGACATGGAAAGAACCTGATTTAAAAATCTGTGCATCTGCCATTATTTTCCCAGTCGCCAAAGCGGGTTGGCTCTGGCCCCTTTGGCCCGCCACGCTCTATTATTGCCTCTTCTGCCTGAATTTCCACAGCCTCACTATCCCCAACTTTTGGATTGGGCTGCGTCTCTGGCGGGGTCTCTGCGTCTGTATCCTGTTTTTTATTTGCCATTTTTCGCCTATTATTTGCCTGTTTACCAGATATGTTTTGCCAACCTTATGTGCCGGCCTTATGTGCCAGCCTTATGTGCCGGCAAAAAATCCTGTTCCTGTCTATCAGATAAAGACGATAGCGCCAGAAACAATCCCCTACCTTCTTTTGCGCACGGCATTCACGCCTTTATTATAGACAAAAAACCACAGCTCTGGTCTATTGCCCCACATGGATAAAGATACTAGACCAACGCTATCGCTAAAAGCTGTCCCGAAAAAGGCCAAGCTGAAAAAAGGGGCAAAAAATCGCCCTAAAAAAGGGCATTCTGCCGCCAGAAAAACAGCGCCCCCAAAACCCGCCCAGCAAACTGACAGCCGACTTATCGCCTTTAATATTCTGGATGCGATCATTAAACGCCAGCAAATGCTGGAAGCGGCAATCGGCAATAGCGAGGGGTTCAAAGAGCTTGAGACACGCGATAAAGGGCTGGTCAGGTTAATTGTTGCGGGTTGTCTGCGCCGACATGGCCAGTTGAATGCCATCCTAGACCCGATGATATCGCCGCAAACAGCAGATCAGGTCAAGCTGGTTCTGAAAATTGGCATCACCCAATTACTGTTCCTTGATTTAAGCCAGCATGCTGCCACCGATACCGCTGTAGAGCTGGTGAAAAAAATTGGCTTTGAGCGGCAGTCTGGTCTGGTCAATGCCGTGTTGCGGCGGGTCATCCGCGAGAAAGAAACCCTGCTGGCCAAAACCGCCATTACCGATAATTTGCCAATAGAAATAAAGACGCGCTGGGACCAGCATTGGGGGCCAGAAAAAACAGCCAAAATTGCCGGGCTTGCCGCACAAACCCCGCCGCTGGATATCACCGCTACAGGCGATATAGACGCGCTGGCCAAACAGCTAGGCGGCACCCCTCTTACCCGGCAAACCATCCGATGCAGCTTTGATGGCGATATTCGTAATATGCCCGACTATGCGGCTGGCAGCTGGTGGGTTCAGGATGCGGCAGCCGCCCTGCCTGTGCATTTGATGGGCGATGTATCTGGCAAACAGGTCTGGGATTTATGTGCCGCTCCGGGCGGTAAAACAGCCCAGCTTATCGCCAGCGGGGCAGAGGTTACCGCGATTGACAAAGAAGCGGCGCGTCTGGACAGGCTACGCAGCAACCTAAAACGCCTGAATATGACCGCCAGGATTAAGCAAGCAGATATTCTGGACAGCGAATTTGACCGCATGGCGAAAGGCCAGCCGGTAGATATGATCCTGCTGGATGCGCCTTGCTCTGCAACTGGAACCATTAGGCGGCGCCCGGATATTTTAGTACGTGATGAACGCCCGGATCTAGCTAGCTTGCAAGAGATTCAAATCCAGATGCTGAAAAACTGCCTTGGCTGGGTAAAGGCAGGCGGGATTGTGCTTTATGCTACCTGCTCGCTGGAGCCAGAAGAAGGTGAGGAGGTGGTTAGTGCTATCTTGCATCATCGGCTGGCCGAAATACAGCCCTTTACCGCCGCAGAGTTAGGCCCCTTTGCCAGCAGCCTGACCGCAGAGGGATGGGCGCGTATTCTGCCAGATTGCCTGACCGAATACCCGGCTGATCCTCTAGCTGAATCACAGCTGAACATGCCGGCGGCGGCCCAAGCAATAGCGCAAGGAAATGATGGATTTTTCATTGCCAGATTAGCGCCAATTGCGCCATAATTAGCGACAATGTATCACCCTTTTTTCTGTGAGGACAGGAACCGGCTTTGATGGATGCCAAGGCAACGACATCTGACCTATCTGAACAGAATACTGTATCTGCATCTGATATATGGAAAATCAGCAGGCTGGAAGCTTTGTTGCGTCAATCCCGCCTGTTTAACTGGCAAGGTAGCCGTACAGCAGAACAGCTACCCTTGCCGGTAATTCCCGATTTATGGCGCGGCGATGCCAAAATTGGTGCCGCAATCATGCAAAATATGGCCCCCTTCACCTCTGACTCAGAACGTTTTGCCAGATTCGACTGGGTACGCGACATGCGCGATTATGGCGGGGCAAATGCCCGCATTACCGCACGCAACATGATCGACCGATGGATGCAAAGCCACCGCCACTGGTCAGCGATGGCGTGGCGGCCAGATATTATGGGCGCAAGACTGGCAAATTTAATCTTCACCTTTGGCTGGTTTGGCGGTTCCGCAGATGAGGCCTTTCAGCAGCGTTTTGCCCAGATGATAGCAGTCCAGCAAAGAACGCTGGCCCTGGATTGGCAACGCCTTTATGCCCCACTAGACCAGCTAACCGCCCTAAAGGGAATTATTCTAAGCCAGCTGGTGCAGATACCAACCGCAGAGGATATGCGGCGCAAGCGCGAAATTACCGCCCTGTTTGACCTGTTAATCTCAAAGGTTAAAGGTCAGCTAAATCCAGATGGCGGCCATCGCTCGCGGCAGGCTGAAATCCATCTTGATCTGCTAAAATTGCTTATTGAATGTCGCAGTGTTACCAGCCCTCTTGGTATCACAGATATGCCGGTTATTGATGATATGATCCAGAAGATGGCAGCCATGACAAAATTATGGCGTGATGGGTCCGGACATTTTTCCCACTTCCATTTTGCCGGATTGGCATCGGCTGAAGATATTGACCAGGTATTAAGTCGGTGCAATATCAAGGGACGCATTGCCCAGCATGCCCCGGATACAGGTTTTGCCCGTCTATCTGCCGCCCGTAGCACGCTTATTGTCGATACAGGCAAGACCAGCGATGCACCAGCCTTTAAAGGGCGTGCCAGAGATAGCCGCCATAGCGCGGCCAGCCGCCTGGCCTTTGAATTTAGTGTTGGCACCGCCCCCTTTATTGTTAATACAGGTCAGGCCGCTGGCGAACCTCGCCTTCGTAGCGCCTTTAGCCAAACCGCCGCCCATAGCGCGCTTACCCTTGATGGGCTGGATAATGAAACCAGCACAACCCGTACGCTGAATTTTGATATCGGGCCTGCTGATGGCGGCATTTTAATGCAGGCTACCCATGATGGCTATTTAAAGAGCCACGGTATTTTGCATAGCCGGCAATTATTTTTATCTCGCAATGGCAATAATTTACGTGGCAGTGACCAGCTGGATTATTCAGGGGCACCTGGCCAGATCCCTGTAGAGGTCATTATCCGTTTTCATCTGCATCCGCTGGTTAGCGCGGCGCGGGTCAAATCAAAACAGATATTGCTGAAAATACATTCCCAAAAAGCAGGATGGTTATTCAAATGTCGTGGTGCCGAAGCCGCACTGGATCGTTCTGTCTATCTGGATAGGTATAGACGTAGCAGTTGCCAGCAAATTATTCTGCGCTGTCCGGCCAGCCAGATACAAACAAAGGGAAGTTTGACTATTAATTGGGCGTTTACCCGGCATTCTTCTTGAAAGAGGCAAGCGGTACTGGCAGGTGACTTGTTTTCTTGGGCATGTTGCGCGATAAGGGGCGCGCACCCCACGCGATGAGCGGATCCCCTCGCGTATAAATGATTTAAAAAGGAACTATTCATCATGGCCAGCACCTCGCCAGTTGCGGTAAAAACAGCTCTTCTTTCTGTTTCAGACAAAAGCGGTTTGACCGAATTTGCCTCCCGCCTTGCCGGACTTGGCATTACCTTGCTTTCTACAGGTGGCACAGCCAAAGCCTTGCGCGAAGCTGGCCTGGCAGTGACAGATGTGTCCGAGGTAACTGGCTTTCCAGAGATTATGGATGGAAGGGTAAAAACCTTGCATCCAAAAATTCATGGCGGCTTGCTGGCAAAACGCGATGATGAGGCCCATCAAAGCGCCGCTGCGACCCATGATATCTCGATGATCGATTTGGTTGTTATCAATCTTTATCCTTTTGCTGAAACCCTGCGATCTGGTGCGGATTTTGACCGCTGCATTGAAAACATTGATATTGGCGGGCCAGCGATGGTCAGAGCGTCTGCAAAAAACCATGCCTTTGTCAGCATTGTCAGCGACCCGAAAGATTACCAGGCAGTCGCTACACAGCTGGAAACAGATGGCCATGTTCCAGCCGATATGCGCCAGGAGCTAGCCCGCAAGGCATTTGCCATGACCGCCAGCTATGACCAAATGATCGCAGATTGGCTACTTACCCAAAGCCCGCAAACAGACGCGCGCGAAATGCCAGAAACCCTTAGCCTGTCTGCACCGCGCATTCTTAGCCTGCGCTATGGCGAAAACCCGCATCAGCGCGCCGGCATTTACCAGACAGATACAGATACCCCGTCGGTGTTATCTGCTGACCAGATTCAAGGCAAAGCTCTGTCCTATAATAATGTAAATGATACAGATGCGGCCCTGCGGTTGGTTTCTGAATTTGACGCCCCGGCTATTGCCATTATCAAACATGCTAACCCTTGTGGTGTCGCGGTAGCCGCAGACCCGCTAGCGGCATGGCATCATGCCCTGGCAGCTGATCCGGTCAGCGCCTTTGGCGGAATTGTTGCGTGTAACCGCCCATTAGATGACGCTCTGGCAAACGAAATTGCCTCTATTTTCACCGAAGTTGTGATTGCCCCGGATGCGGATGAGGCGGCACGCGAAACACTGGCACAAAAAAGCAATTTACGCTTATTGCTGACCAAAACACTGCCTGATCCAGCAGCCTCAGAAATGGCCGTGAAATCCGTGTTAGGCGGTTATCTGGTGCAAGACAGGGATAATGGGCAAATCAGCCAGGCTGACCTGAAATTTGTAACCCGCATTCAGCCAAGCGAGGCACAAGTAAAAGATATGCTAATCGCCTGGAAAATCGCCAAGCATGTAAAATCCAATGCGATTGTCTATGTAAAGGACGGCATATCAGCAGGGATTGGCGCTGGCCAGATGAGCCGGGTAGATAGCTGTCGTATCGCTGCCCAGAAAGCCAGCGATATGGCCGAAAAACATGGCTGGGAGACACCACGCACCCAAGGCTCGGTGGTGGCTTCAGATGCATTCTTCCCCTTTGCAGATGGCCTTTTGACGGCGATAGAGGCCGGGGCAAAGGCGGTTATTCAGCCAGGCGGCTCTATGCGCGATGCCGAGGTGATAGCCGCCGCCGATGAGGCCGGTATCGCTATGGCCTTTACGGGAATGCGCCATTTCAACCACTAAATCCCTGTCCAGCTAGAAACAGGCCATCCTGGCCTCAAGCTGTTTCGATTAGGGTTTGGCGGCGTGATAACATTTCGCCATCAAAGAAGGCAGGCTATCGGGACTAAAGGCTTGCCAGCGATACCCCTCTGGCGGTGCTTGTGTACCTGCCGTTCCGACATAAAGGGTTATCGCGGCGGTAAAATGGGTAAAGACATGGCGGAGTTGCTGCTCTTGTACCTGATAGGTAACTGCGAAGCTGCCATCTTCTATCCAATTCGGGCAAGAACTGCCATCCCAGCCATAAGACGGAAAAGCCAGCATACCGCCCAGCAATCCCTGCTCAGCGCGCTTGCCTAACAAATAATCACCCTTGTCATTACGGATAATAAAGACCGCCCCATCCCTGACCGGTTTTGGTTTTTTCTGTGGCCGAACCGGCAAGCTGACAGGATCATCAAGACCAGCTGCCACACAGCCTGATTGTAGCGGGCAATGCTGGCAATCAACGCGGCGCGGCTGGCATATTCCAGCCCCAATATCCATCAGAGCCTGCGGAAAGTCGGGGCGCCGCCTATCTGGACAAATATGGGTATATATCTGTTTTAACACAGGCTTTATCGCCCGCACCTCGTCTTTCAGACCCGCATATCGTACCAGGATACGTTCGATATTTCCGTCCAGAACAATGGCAGGCTGGGCAAAGGCAATTGCGGCAATCGCCCCGGCTGTATAGGGCCCGATGCCAGGCAGTTTTTGCAACCCTTCCGGGGTCTGCGGGAACTGACCATCATAATCAGATACAATCTCGCGCGCCGCCTTTATCATATTTCGCGCCCGTGCATAATACCCCAGCCCTGCCCAGGCCGCTAACACCGCATCTTCCTTTGCCGCCGCCAGCGCATAAATATCCGGCCAGGTTCGAATAAAATGGTTAAAATAGGGAATCACCGTTGTCACGCCGGTTTGCTGTAACATCAGCTCGGACAGGAACACATGATAGGCAGGCGCCATTTCCGGGCTAATCGCCCGCCAAGGCAGGGAACGCGCATGCTGATCATACCACTGAAACAGTGCCGCAGAGGGAAACTGATCAAACCGGGCCATAAGCTGTGCGTGTGTCATGCCAAACCATCAAATCATAGGAATCAAATTCTGGACACCCAATTATGGACACCCAATTCTGGACACCCAATTCTGGGGCCGCAAAAATTTATTCTGTGATAACAGATAATCGCGAACACCGCATTTGCAATATCAAATTCTGCCCCTTGCCACAGGACCCGGGTTGAAACCGCACCTTGCGCCATCCCTTTATGGTAAAGGGGGCTGGCCTATGCTAGGCTACGCGCTATGAGTTCTTATCCCACAAATACTGCCGGAGGGCGGCGCGGGCGAAAATTGCGCAAACTATCTGGTCTGACAGAGGGTCTGATAGCCCCAGCCATGCGAAAACGCGGGCAAATATTAACCAAAATTATCGCTGGCTGGCCAGATATTGCGGGCGAGGCGCATCAATGGTGTCTGCCAGCAGATATCCATTTTCCCCAGAATAGCCGTATTCAGGCCACGCTGACCGTATCTGTCGCCAGTGGCAGAGGTCCGCAAATTCAGCAAATGACCCCGGAAATATGTAAACGTATCAACAGCTATTGTGGCTATGCGGCGGTCGCCCGCATCAAGATTAGGCAAGATTTTAACGCTACCCGCTATGCAGCACCAGAACAAGTAAAACCCCGCTCAACTGAAAAGCATGAACAAACAGATAAAATTGCCCTTGCCAGACTGGAAAAAGCTACGGCAAATATCCAAAATCCGGAATTACGCGCAGCCCTTATCCGGCTGGGCCAAACCCTTTCATAAAGGGAATAAAGTGGGTAGCGGTAATTTCTTTACTTGATATTGGCCCTGCGCCTTTGCCATATTGCAGCCATTGTTGTTTTGTTTATAGTGAGATGAGATATCATCACCCGAAAAAAGCGGGTATGGAATGATACAGTAACCGGTTTAACAGAAGAGAAATTTTCATGCAGTCAGACAGACGATCTTTTTTGCAAATTACGGGCGGCGCGCTTGTTGGGGCTACCCTTCCCTTTGCAGCGCAGGCGAAATTTGATATCTCGCCAGAACGCGCCCGTGAGGTACGCTTTTTAGGAAACGAAGATGCCGCTGTTACCGTCGCAGAATATTTTTCAATGACCTGTGGGCATTGTGGGAATTTCCATCGAAACACCTTTTCTGAAGTAAAGGAAAAGCTGATTAATACCGGCATTATCCGGTTTGAAATGCATCCCTTCCCGCTAGACCAGCTTGCCTTGCAGGCGCATGCGCTTTGCCGGGTATTACCAAATGCCAGCTATTTTAAAATGGTGGATGTATTGCTGGACCAACAGCAAAAATGGGTGCGCAGTGAAGATCCGGTAGCCAAGCTGAAACAATATGCAAAATTCGCTGGCATCTCGTCACAGGATTATGATGATATTATGAATAATCGGGCCTATCTGGAAGCGATTGTCGAAATTCGTCAAACAGCGGTGGTAAAGCATAATGTGCAATCCACACCCAGCTTTGTGATTAATGGTGAAAAGACCTTCGGCGGGGCAGTATCCTATGAAGAGTTTTTAGCTGAATTAAATGCTTTTGGCATCTGATAGCGATTTTCCCGGGTAATCCTTTTAATGATTTTTCGCACCCTTTCCATGGCAGGTTTCAAATCCTTTGCTGAAAAGGCAGAGATGGAGATTGAAACCGGATTGACCGGCATTGTCGGGCCAAATGGATGTGGGAAATCAAATATTGTTGAGGGGCTGCGCTTTGTGATGGGCGAGAGCTCTGCACGGCAAATGCGCGGAACCGAGCTGGACGATATTATCTTTGCCGGCACCGATACCCGGCCATCACGCAATATTGCCGAAATAACGCTAAATCTGGATAACCAGATGAAAAAGGCACCAGCGGAATATAATCAGTATGATGAGCTGGAAATCACCCGCAAGGTCGAGCGCGGCAAAGGTTCTAGCTTTCAGATAAATGGCAAACCTGCCAGAGCCCGTGATATTCAACTGCTATTTGCTGATTCCGCAACAGGGGCCAGGTCTGCCGGTATCGTATCACAGGGCCGGATTGGCGCGATTGTAGGGGCGAAGCCAGAAGACCGGCGCACCCTTATCGAAGAAGCTGCCAATATCAAGGGCCTGCATCAACGCCGCCATGAAGCCGAGCTTCGCCTGCGTAACACAGAAAGCAATCTGGAACGTGTAGAAGATATGATTGCCCAACTGGCCGAACAGCGCCAGCAATTGGCCAAACAGGCACGCCAGGCTGCCCGCTATCGATCAGTTGCGGATCGTATCCGTAAAGCAGAGGCTAAATTAGCCTTGGCAAGATGGCAGCATATTGAAGCACAAAGCGAAACAGCAGATTCAGATCTGGCAGAGCATCAAAAAAAGGTTGCAGAAGTTACCGCGCTTTCTGCAAATGCCGCTGCCAGACAAGCAGAAATAGCCGCAACCTTGCCGCCCTTGCGAAACGCGGAAGCAGAGCAGGCCGCGCGGGTGCAAACCCTGCGGATAGAGCTGGGCGAATGTGACCGCGAGGCCGAGCGTATTTCCGATGCCCTGCAAAGGCTGGATCGCCAGATTGCCCAAATCACCAGCGATGCAGAACGCGAAAGCAGCTTGCATGAAGATGCAGCAACGGCACTGAAAGGGCTGAAGGAAGAACGCGATTTGCTGATTGCCAAAAGTGCCCAGGATGCCCCCCGCATGGAGGCCGCATCAAAAACCCGCGAGGAACGGCGCACGACCAGCCAGCAAGCCGAACAACAGGCAGCAGAAGCCCAAACCAGACTGGCAACCGCAGAGCAAACCAAAAACCAGCTGGTACAAAGACAGGCAGAGCTGGAACGGCGCCTGAAAATTGCGACAGAAGAGATGGAAAAGCTGAATCTGGTTGAGCTGGGCACTGCGGCAGCACAGGCAGAAACAGATAAAAACAACGCCGAGCAAACCGCCGCTGCACTACTGGCAAACCTGAAAGCCTGTGAGGATGAGCTGGCCCAGAAAACCACCCTTCGCGATAGCATGGCACAAGCCCGAAATGAAGCTGATGCCGGGCTAGCCAGAATTACCGCTGAAATTGATGCGCTTAGCTATCTATTGCTTGAAAATGCCCAGCATACCGGCACCCCTGCCGCCGACAGCCTTAGTGTTGCAGAGGGGATGGAGATGGCGCTGTCAGTTGTTTTAGGCGCGGATTTAGCCCTTCCCTTTGACACGGGCGAGCAAGGTTACTGGCGCCGCGACCTGACAGAGGCGGAGGCACCGCAAACCCCGTCTGTTGGCACCCCGCTTACCGATTTGGTTTCTGGCGCCCCTGGCCTGACACGTGCGCTGCAAGGGGTATCGGTGATAGAAGAGGCAGAAGGCGAAGCTGCACAAGCCATGCTAAAGCCTGGACAAGCGCTGGTTAGTAAATCTGGCATGCTATGGCGATGGGACGGGCTGATTCGCAAAGGCGAGGCAAGCAGCGAGGCAGAACGTATCCGCCAACGCCAGCGCCTGAGCCATCTGACACAGGATGCCGAAAGCGCGAAAGCCAGCTTTGCGGAAACACAAAAATCCCTGGATGAGGCAGTTGAGGCGCATGCACAAAGCCTTGCCAGCTATCGCACCTTACAGGAACAAAGCCGCGCCGCTACCAGCGATGCCGATACCGCCCGGCGCAAATTTGATAGCGCACAAATGGCCCTGACCACAGCCCGCGCCCGCGCAACTGATATGACAAATGCCCGGCAAACCGCGCAAACAGACCTGGATGCGCTACAGGATAATGAATGGCTGGATGTCGATATCGAAACGCTGGCAGAACGGGCAAAAGCGGCCAGTGAGGCCGCCACACAAGCCCGTCTGGAATTTGACCGTGCCGTTAGCGAAGAAACTGAAATTCGCCAGAATTTAACCTCAGCCCAGCAGCGAGAGAAAACCATTGATGCACAAATGGCAGATTGGCAATCGCGGCTAGCCGATACCGACAAGCGCAAACATGAAATGGCCTCGCGCGCCAAGCAAGCCAAAGAAGAGCGTGCAAGCCTAGCAGAACGCCCAAAGGCATTGGAAGCACGCAAACATCAGCTGGCTGAACAGCTAGAGGCAGAAAACACTATCCGGCAGGAAAAAAGCGATGCGTTGCGGCAAGCAGAAATCACCCTGTCCGAGGCCGATACAGCCCAGCGCGAATCCGAACGCCAGTTAAGCCAGAGCCGTGAGACCCTTATTCGCGCAGAAGCCCTGTCCGAGCGTTTGCAAGCCGAGCAAGCCTCGCTAAAAGAGCGGATAAAAGAAAAGCTGGATTGCCAGCCTGATGGTTTATATGCGCTAGCCCAGCATGAAGACGGCACGCCGCTAGCAGAGCCGCTGGAAAAACTGGAAATGGCGGTAAACCGTCTGGTAAATGAGCGAAATCAAATCGGGCCGGTTAATCTGCGTGCCGAAGTTGAAATGACCGAGCTGGATGAGCGCGTCACCAGCCTGCAAACAGAACATGATGATTTGGCAGAAGCGATTGCGAAATTAAGAAGCGCCATCGCGGCGCTGAATCGTGAAGGCCGGGCCCGCCTGATGGAAAGCTTTGCGGCGGTAAATAAACATTTCACCGAATTATTCACCACCTTGTTTGGTGGCGGCCATGCTGAATTACAGCTAACCGGCTCAGATGATCCGCTACAGGCCGGGCTGGATATTCTGGCCAGCCCACCTGGTAAAAAAATGCAGTCCCTGTCTTTATTATCAGGCGGCGAGCAGGCGTTGACCGCACTGGCCATCATCTTTGCTGTGTTTTTAACGAATCCAGCCCCGATTTGTATTCTGGATGAGGTAGATGCTCCGTTGGATGATACCAATGTTGCCCGATTCTGTGACCTGTTACGCAAGATTGCCGAACAAACACAGACCCGCTTTTTGGTAGTTACCCATCACCGGATGACAATGGCACGCATGGACAGGCTTTTCGGCGTTACAATGGAACAAAAGGGCATTTCCCGGCTAGTTTCTGTGGATTTACAAACAGCTGAAGACTTGCGGGATAGCCTGATTGCCTAACCTGTGGATGCGGCCAAAATTTAGGTCAAAACTTTTGGGCCTGCGACGCGGTGCCACACCTGTTACACAGATTGCAGGTTTCGCGCATCTATGGCTTGACAAAACAGCCCATACCAGCCTAGTTTGTGCGCGATCTTCTGGTCCGTGAAACATGCCGTGTTTAAGGGTAGTTGTCACGTCATGAGCAAACTGAATTCTGGAATGTTCCAGCATGGCAAAAAAGGGTATATCAGACGAGAAAGCGAAAGCAGCTAGTTTGTCTGAGCGTATCCGCCAGCTAGAAGAAAGTCAGAAGCCAGAGCGGCACACACATAATCGGGCCGCAATGTCATCAAATGGGCTGGCTATGGCCGGCCGTGTGACAACAGAACTGGTGGCTGGTTTGGTTGTGGGAACAGGGGTTGGATGGGCATTAGACCAATGGCTGGACACATCACCTATATTAATGGTGGTGATGTTTTTCTTCGGAGCCGCCGCTGGGATGATGAATGTCTGGAGGGCGCTTACCGGTCGCGGTATGGCAGCTGGATTTTTTGATGAGAAGCGGCAGACAGGGTCAGATGACCAGATGTCTGACGAGAAAAGCAGGAGTGATTAGGTGCATTCACCTGTTGAACAATTTGCGATTAAAGTGCTGTTCGCGCTGAACCTGTTTGGGTTTGATATTCAGTTTACAAACTCTGCTTTATTTATGGTGCTAGCTGTATTGGTCAGCTCTGCCTTTTTGTATTTCGCTATGGCCCCGGCCGCTACCGTACCTGGCAGAATGCAAGGTTTGGCAGAAATGCTATATGAATTTGTCTCGGACATGGTTCGCAGCAATGTTGGCAGTGAAGGACGCCCTTATTTCCCGTTTATCTTCACCTTGTTTGTTTTTGTGCTGTTCTCGAATCTATTGGGCCTTATCCCCTACAGCTACACAACCACCTCGCAAATCGTTGTAACCTTTGCGATGGCGATGTTTATCTTTATCGGGGTAACGCTGATTGCGCTGTTTAAGCATGGCCTGCATTTCTTCAGCTTTTTTGTGCCCGCTGGTGCGCCAAAGGTTTTGATACCTTTTCTTGTCCTGATCGAAGTGATTTCCTATTTTGTGCGCCCGGTCAGCCTGTCGGTCAGATTATTTGCAAACATGCTTGCTGGTCATACCATGCTGAAAGTATTTGGCGGCCTTGCGGTGATGATCGCTAGTGCTGGCGGTGTTTTTGTTGCCGGTTCTATCCTGCCTTTAGTCGCCATTATCGGGCTGACTGGTCTGGAAATTTTGGTCGCGGTTCTGCAAGCCTATGTATTCACGATTTTGACTTGTATGTATTTGAATGACGCGTTACATCTGCACTAGATTTTTCGCGACGAAATTAGTTTCGGCAGAATGACCTTTTCCTAGGTCAAACTGTCAAAAGTTAGCAACTTAGTTCTCTTAATCAAACGGAAGGAAAAAAAGATGGACGTCGAAGCTGCAAAGATGATTGGTGCTGGTCTAGCTGTTATTGCTCTGGCTGGTGTTGGTGTGGGTATCGGGAGTATCTTCTCTTCCTTGGTGAGCTCAATTGCACGTAACCCTGCTGCGCGTGATACTGTTTTCGGTATCGGCATTCTGGGCTTTGCCCTGACAGAAGCGATTGCGCTGTTCGCACTGGTTGTTGCATTGCTGATGCTGTTTGCTCTGTAAAGCCTCGGCTAGAGCAAAAAGAAATCTTTGGTATCAGCATGGCCAGCTGTAATAGCGGCGAGGCCACGCTGATATCCATTTAACAGAGTTTGCAATCTAGATGACGCTGGTACTGGCAATGATGACTCTCAGAAATATGAAAGCCTTTGGACTCTCCTTACTGCTTGTTAGCGGACCGACCTCGGTTCTGGCAGCAGGGGGCGAAGCAAAGGGTCTGCCGCAACTTGATATTACCACCTGGCCTAATCAGCTATTTTGGCTGGTTGTTACCTTTGGTATTGGCTATGTGATTATGTCCAAGATGATTACCCCACGCATTGGTAACGTGCTGGAACAGCGAGGCCGGACTATTCAGGATAATCTGACCAGAGCTAAGGAAGCAGAAGCAGAAGCCCAGGCAATGAAGCAGGAATTCGAAGCTTCTTTGGATGATGCCCGCGCCAAAGCGTCTGATGCGTCTCAAAAAGCGATGGCAGAGGCAAAAGACAATGCCGAAGCTGCCGAAGCTGAGCTAACCGCAAAGCTGGCGAAAAAGACAAAGACAGCCGAAACAAAGCTGTCGAAAGTCCGTGATGAAGCGCTGGCAAATATCAATGACGTTGCCAGCGAAGTCACACAGGATGCTATTCTGGCCGTCACCGGCATGAAAGTAACAAAAGCCGAAGCTACAAAGTCAGTATCAAAGCTGGCCAAAGCTGGCGCGGTTCAGGAGGCTTAAATGTACTTTGATGAAGGCGCATGGGTTGCGCTAGGTTTTGCCATTTTTGTCATTCTGGTCTGGAAAAAGGCAGGGTCCGCCTTGCGCGAGATGCTTGACGCCCGTGCCGATAAAATCCGCACCGAGCTAAGCGAAGCCGAAGCCCTTCGCAAAGAAGCAAAAGCCCAGCTTGATAGCTTTAAAGGCTTGAAAAAAGAAGCTGAAGAAGAAGCAAAGAACATCATTGCTAATGCGACCTCGGCAGCCAAGCGTATTCGGGAAACCGCAGCAGCAAAGGCAGAAGAGAATATCGCTCGCCGTGAAGCACAGGCAGCGGCCAAAATACAAGCTTCTGAAGCAGCAATGGTTAACGAGATTAAGGCCAAAACGGCCCAGCTTGCAGCGCAGGCCGCTCGCCAGATTATTACAGAAAAGCTGGATGAAAAAACCGCCCTGCAGCTGGTTGACCAGTCTGTAGAGCAAATCGCCGCACAAAAATAAGCGCCGGTTCTGTTAAATCTGTTAAAGACTTAAAAAATACAACCGCCCCTGTTACGTTTCCTATCCGTACAGTGGCGGTTTTATTTTGCCCGGATGCCGCAGTCAGGCGGCCTAGTTCAGTTCCATGCGCTCTGAGACCAGCGATATGACCACCCGGCCATCTGCTGGTATGTTTAATTCATGGCGCATTAACGGATAAATTAAATCAACCTTTGCACCAAACGCCATGCGATAGCTAAAGCTGTCATGGCCAATTACTGTATCGGTGCTATCTAGCTTGGCGGCGATAAATGGTACCTCCAGCAACAGGGCTTTGCCGCTTTCCTCTACAGGGCGGCTTACTTTCAAGCCGATGCCAAGATTAACGATAGTCTTCTCGCCATCATCTTCGCACACCGCCTCTATACCATTAAGGCGTATCGCTGATAATTCACCTGTCTCAGCGGCCAAGGTGATACGCGCGCCCAACTCTGGGACCGATACCAATGATGAACAATCATAGGTCTCTGGCTCGAACGTAGAGCATGCCCCAAGCATAGCTAGAGCACCTGCACCCAAAATTGTGGTTAAATAGCGTCTATTCATCATAAGCCTATCCTATTGCGAAAATACAACGCGCCTTTGTGCCAATAACACAACACATATGAAACTCTTATATAGCAGTCTTCTGAAAGTTCTGCTACTGATATAGGACATTTGCATGATGGCGGCATCTATTGCTTTTATGCTGGTTTTATCACTTTGCTGAAGCCTGACCTGATAATGACGAGTAACGATCCTAAAACATTGATTTTGGCCTCGCCGCGCGGCTTTTGTGCGGGTGTTGAACGCGCTATCAAGATTGTGGAGCGTGCCATAGAAAAATTTGGTGCGCCTATCTATGTCCGGCACGAGATCGTGCATAATAAGCGGGTAGTCGATGATTTGGCCCAAAAAGGCGCGGTTTTTGTAAAAGAATTAGATGAGGTGCCAACTGGCGGGCATGTTATTTTCTCGGCACATGGTGTTGCCCGTGCGGTACATGAACGCGCAGACGAGCTGAATATGATGGCTATTGATGCAACCTGTCCATTGGTGACAAAGGTCCATCTTGAAGCTGGCAAACATGTGAAGCGCGGGCGCCATATCCTGCTTATCGGGCATGCTGGCCATCCCGAAGTTATTGGCACGATGGGACAGGTTGAAGATGGCGAGATGACGCTGATTGAAACCGCAGAAGACGCGCTGTCTTTCACCCCGCCTGCCGATACCGATCTGGCCTTTGCCACCCAAACGACCTTGTCAGCAGACGAGACCGCCGAAATTATCACCATTCTGCAGCATCGCTTTCCAGAAATTTCTGGCCCAAAGGGTGAGGATATTTGTTATGCCACTACCAACCGACAGAATGCGGTAAAGGCACTGGCATCGGAAATTGACTATCTGCTTGTTATTGGTGCTGATAATTCTTCCAATTCCAGGCGGCTGGTAGAGACAGGACTAAAGGCTGGCGTCAACAACGCTATGTTGGTTGCAGATGCCAGCAAGCTGGATTTTGCCGCGCTGGATGATGCTGCGCGTATTGGCTTGTCGGCCGGGGCCTCTGCCCCTGAAATACTAGTTGATGAGGTTATAGCAGCATTGCAGTCGCGTTATGAGATGAGCATAAGCCATCAGAATTTTATTCAGGAGACCATGCATTTTAAACTGCCCACCCTCCTGTCTGATCAAGAGGTGGCATCATAGCTGTTTACACCCAAATTGATGATGAGGCATTAGCCACCTTTCTAGGCAAATATGAGCTTGGCAATCTGCTGAGCTTTGCTGGCATTGCCGAGGGGGTGGAAAATTCCAACTACCTGCTGCGAACCGATAAGGCTAATTATATCCTCACCCTGTATGAAAAGCGGGTAAATGCAGATGATTTGCCATTCTTTATCGGGCTGATGCAGCATTTATCGCAAACTGGCCTGGATTGTCCGGTTCCCGTGGCAGATAAAAGCGGGCAGATATTGCAAGAACTGTGCGGACGCCCGGCCGCCATTGTCACCTTTTTGGATGGGACCTCCCAGCGTTATCCAAATGTAGATAAATGCCGCGCATTAGGACAGGCATTGGCACAATTCCACCTCCGTTCCGAAGGGTTTGAAGGAGTGCGCAAAAACGCGCTTGGCCCAAAAGATTGGGCGCCCTTGCTGGCCTCAATAGAGGGCGATTTACCCGGCATTCCAGAGGGTACGCTAGAGCTTACCGCCGCCAGCCTGAAAGATATTCTAGATAAGTGGCCTGCCGATCTGCCAGCTGGTCATATCCATGCCGATATGTTCCCCAATAATGTATTGTTTGTTGGCGATACCCTAACTGGCATTATTGATTTTTACTTCGCCTGTCAGGATTTATATGCCTATGATATTGCGGTTTGCCTAAACAGCTGGTGTTTTGATGCAGATGGCAGTTTTAATATCACCAAATCCGGGGCCTTGCTGCATGGCTATGAAAAAGAACGCCCACTATTGGACGCTGAAAAACAGGCATTGCCAGTCCTTAATCAGGGGGCTGCGATGCGATTTTTCCTCACCCGCCTATATGACTGGATAAATACACCAGCAGATGCGCTGGTAGCCCCGCTAAACCCTATGGAATTCTGGTCGCGTTTGCGCTTTCATCAGCGTGCCAAAGGACCAGCGGATTACGGCCTGTGGAGCTAGCCACGCAATGAGCCAGCCGCCAGCAGATGTTTATCTCTATACTGATGGTGCCTGTCTTGGTAATCCAGGTCCTGGTGGATGGGCAGCGGTACTGAAATGGCAGGAACAGGTAAAAGAGCTATCTGGTGGCCAGCCAGACACAACCAATAATCAGATGGAATTACGTGCGGTTATTCAGGGTCTTGCTGCCCTGAAACGGCCAGTGCGTGTGCATATCGTCACCGACAGCAAATATGTAATGAACGGCGTCCAGGACTGGATGCCGCGCTGGAAACAAAATAACTGGCGCACGGCTGCGAAAAAACCAGTCGCGAATAAAGAGTTATGGCTGGAGCTGGACGCGCTATGCCAAACCCATAAAACCAGTTGGGAATGGGTAAAGGGGCATTCCGGCCATCCGATGAATGAACGGTGTGATGAGCTGGCCAGCCGCGAGGCCGCCACTATCGCGCAAAACAGCTAAAGCCTAGCCGATAGCGGACAGGACATGCCCGGCACTCGACACTTCAAAAATGCCAGGCTCTTCAACAAACACATGTGTGATGGTGCCATTATCAACGACCAGGGCGCATCGCTGGGTACGCTCTGCCAGAACATCCCCAAAATCAGCGGTAATGCCTAGCGCGCGCGAAAATTCAGCCCGCATATCGGCCAGCATATCAATTTTTCCCGTTGCCCCGTTCATATCTGACCAGGCTTTCATAACATGGGCATCATTGATAGATAAACACGCCACCGCATCGAAACCGGCCGCAGCGAGCTGGTCCAGATTTTCCAGATAATCAGGCAGATGTTTGGCAGAACAGGTCGGGGTAAAGGCCCCTGGCACCGCAAACAGAACAATCTTTTGGCCAGCGAAATAGGCAGCTGTTTCCAACTCTTCAATGCCCTCTTCTGTCTTTGTGCGGATGGTGACAGCAGGGATTTTCATTCCGGGTTCTGGTAGCATGCTATCGGCCTTCTTTCATAAATAGTGTTGGCGTTGATGATAATGGACAGGATTTGTCCTCCACACCAGATAGGCTGGCTAGTTAATCTTGTCCAGTGCCATGACAATCTTTTCTGCAGATAATAGCTCGTCGAAAATTATCGGTGCCTGGCCATCCGGGAAATACAGGATATTGAACGGGATTCCAAAGCGGCCAAAGCTGGCCAGATAATCTGCAATTTCCGGATCAGGCAGGGTCCAGTCAGCTTGCAACATCGCCACATCTTTTGCTTCAAACGCAGATTTGATCTTTTGGGTGTTTAGCGTCAATGCCTTATTTACCTTGCAGGTAATGCACCAATCCGCGGTAACATCCACAAAGACAGGCCGCCCCGCATCAAGGTTTTCTGCAATCGCTTGTGTATTCCATTGCTGCCATACTGCTTGCTGGCTGCTATTCTGGCTATTATTCTGGGCATTATTTTGGCTACTATTCTGGAAATCCAGCCCTGTTGCCCCTGCCAATAACCAGCCAAGCCAGAGTACCGTTGCCACCAGACCAGAAGCCAATATCGGCTTCACCCATCTCATCCAGCGCCCCGGTGTTGGCATCGCCGCAATAAAGCCCGGGAAAGCAGCCAGCACCAGCCATGGCAGCGCTAGCCCGGCCCCCATGACCAGCATCACGATGAATAACTGTACAGCAGATGCCGCTAGCGCAAAGCTAACCGCTGTGCCTACCAGAGGCGCTGAACAGGGGGTTGCCAATATGGTTGCCATAAAACCACTGGCAAAATCCCCTAACAAGCCGCGCCCCTTAATTCGGCCAGCAAAGGCAGGTATCGGCAGGCGGATAATATCCAGCAAGCTGAGCGTAAATAGCGTCATCACCCCCATCATAACGCCTAGAAACCAGGGATTTTGAAACTGAATGCCCCAGCCTAAACGCCCACCTGCCAGCTTTAGGCCAATCAGGGCCAATGCCAGCAAGGCAAAGCTGGTTAGAATACCTGCCGATCCGGCTAGCAAGCGCATACGCACCTGCGCTGATGTTGCCCCGCCCATAGACAAGATAGAGGCAAGCTTTAAAGACAAGACAGGCAACACGCAGGGCATGATATTCAAGATAAGACCCCCTGCAAACGCTGCCAGCAGAATAAATAAGATTGGCGCAGCTATCGAGCCGCCATCTGCAGAGGCAAGGGTAAGACCCGCTATCTGTACCTCGCGAAATTGTTCTGGTGCGGCAAGGGTCAGGGTAACAGGCTGGCCGATTAGAGCCGCGCTATCACTGGTTCCAAGAATCTGTATTTCATAAAGTTGCGGGGCGATAAGCTGAGGCTTTGTAAAGCTGAGGCCAGTTATAGCGGTTTCGACAAACACATCTTCCAGCTTCAGGCTAGACGCCCCCATTTCCAGAACCAGACGTGCAGGATTTTGTGCCAGCGACAGGCGAGCTAGATGAATGTCAGGTCCTGTCCCGGCCTTTGGCACGAGCGAAGCATAGCGCGCTATTGCCTGGGCATCAGGGCTAGCCCCGCCCTGCCCTGCGGGCAAATCAAGGCCAAGCAGCCCCCCTACCGGAATACAGATATCCGCACAGACAAGGGCATTAACCTGGACCTGTAGATTCATTGGCTGGCCGGCGATATGGCCGCGCAGACGCAACGGAAAAACAACCTCATCCCCATAGCCATAGGTATCTAGCCCAAACAGGGAAAAGCGGCTGGGTATCGGAAAATCCATCTCTAGCGTTTGGCCAGGATATGCAGTGCCCGGGGCAAAACCTACCTCGGTTGGTAGCCCGGCATCACCTGGACTGCGCCAATAAATCTTCCATCCCTCACTAAGACGCACTTTCAGGCCAAGCGGGATTTCCTCTAGCCTGTCTGTCGCGGTAAGCGCCGAGACCAGAGACATCTCTACCTCTGGCGTTTTAATCACCGCCTCAACTGGCTGGGCCTGCAAAGCCATTGGCGTAAAAGCCAAAGCATATGCAAGGATAATCCATCCAGACCAGCGTTTCAGAATCCTGCTAAACAAAGTGACGATCCAAAGGTTAATTCTAATCAGGCGTCTAAGGTTTAGCCCAATTCACATAAAACTGCATTAAAATAGCGGCAAAAGATGGGCAAAGATTGGCAAATTTTCTTAGCCCCCTTATCATTAACAGGCGTATGATAAAACGGTGTAGTGTACATTGGCGAAAAATACCATTCCGACAATCAAGGACACCTCGCAGGAGCGCTTTATGGCGGTGAATTCAGTTGATTATACAAAAACGCTAACCGGGCAATTATTGGTGGCAACACCACAAATGACCGATCCGCGCTTTCAAAAGCGGGCTTTATTCATCTGTCAGCATGATGAAACCGCTGCGATGGGTTTTATTATCAATCAGCCTAGTGAAGAAATAACCATTTCCAGCCTAAGCGACCAGCTGGATATTGATCAGCCACGTTTTGATCCGAACGCCCCTGTTTATATTGGCGGGCCGGTAGAGCCACAACGCGGATATATTTTGCATACAGATGATCAGATGATGCCGAATTCCGTGCTGGTTCGTGACAATATTTGTCTGTCCATGCATGTCGATATGATTACCGAGATCACGCGCGGCCTGGGGCCTATGCACGCCAAAATCCTGCTAGGCTATGCTGGCTGGTCGGCAGGTCAGCTTGAAGAAGAAATGAAACAAAGCATGTGGTTTCACCTGCCCGCCACCGCAGATATGCTGTTTAACACAGAAGATGCGCATATCTGGGATAAAACCTTTCTGGCGATGGGATTTAATGCAGGTTCGCTCTCGCCGCAAAGTGGCTCTGCCTGAACCGCTATATTTGCGCACCCAAAGACAGGCTTACACCACAGCTAGGCAAGAATAGCCTGCATATCCTGAATATCTATCTGGCTGTTAGCTGGCCCCACAATAGACAGAGAGGGTGCTGGCCCACTGGTTATCAGATGCGCCAGCTCGGCTACATCCGCACGGCTAACCTTTTCAATGGCAGCCAGCATTTCCTCGCACTCAAACACACGATCAAATAAGGCCAGATGCCGCGCGGTGGTATCCATCATCGAAGAAACAGAATCTCGCCGCATTAACACCGCTGCCCGCAATTGCTGTTTTGATCTGTCTATTTCTTCCTGATTAAGCTCGGTGCGACAGGCCTTAAGCGCCGCTAGCGATACTTCCAGCATTTCATCGACATCCTTATCCGAGGTGCCTGCATAGACCCCGAACAGGCCAGTATCGGTAAACATCTGGGCAAAGGAGAAAATAGAATAACATAAACCGCGCTCTTCTCTGACCTGTTGAAACAGGCGCGAGGACATGCCGCCACCATAAAGATTTGACAGGACCATCAACGGGTAACGCCAGCGTGACCGCGCATCCGGGGCTTGAAACCCGAACACAGTATGGCATTGTTCCAAATCACGGCTGGCAATATGGCGGGTTGATAAAAATTCCGGTGCCACACGTTGCGGGGCATCTGCCTGTTTCAGCTTGTCAAAATACTGGCTAGACAGCCCGGATAGCTGCTGATGGGTAATTGGCCCAGCCGCACATATCACCATCTGCTCTGCCCCATAATAGCGCTGCATAAATCCAGCCAGTTCAGGGGCAGTAAACCCAGATACACTGTCTGTTGTACCCAGAATTGAATTTCCTAGCGTATGCTGGCCGTAGCACGCCCGTGAAAAACATTCAAAGACATAATCATCCGGGGCATCAATACTCTGGCCAATTTCCTGGATAATCACGCCGCGTTCACGCTCGATCTCTTCGGCTGGCAAGGTAGAGTTCAGCAGAATATCGCTTAATATCTCAAAGCCCATCTCCAGATGCTCTGGCAACAGGTTAATATAATAGGCGGTCTCTTCTCTGGCGGTATGGGCATTTATAAACCCGCCTACATCCTCGATGTCTTTTGCAATCGACAGGGCAGTGCGGCTCTGTGTACCTTTAAAGGCCATATGTTCCAGAAAATGAGCCACGCCCACCTCTTGTGAGCGTTCATCACGCGCCCCTGCCCCTACCCATACGCCCAGTGATACAGAATTTGAAGTCGCCATCCCGACCGATGCAAGGGTCAGGCCATTGTCCATCTTGCTAGTTTCAATTACCGCCATCAGCCGCGCTGCCACTTTAGAACCAGCTGCTGGACAGCGGCCATATCATTATCTACTTTCAGCATAGTTTCTTCCCGCTCCATCAAATCTGCCAGCGCATCCGGAAGGGCAGCTATCTGGCCGGTGGCATTATGTACCGCTTCTGAAAATTTAGCTGGATGGGCACAGGCAAGGCTGATAATCGGCGTATCCTTATCTACCAGATTTGTGGTTCGGGCATGGCGGGCAGCTGCTAGCCCTACTGCACTATGCGGATCGATCAAATAGCCAAGCTCACCATAGGTTTTTTTTATTTCCTCGCTTGTCTTCTCATCGTCAAGGCAATAGCCGGAAAAGACCTGTAAGGCTGAGGCCAACACCTCATCTGCAACTGAAAAACTGCCGGTTTCAGCAAAGCTCTGCATACAGGTAGCAACCGCAGCCCCATCCCGGTTTAACAGCTCAAATAATAGCCGTTCAAAATTGGAAGAAACCTGAATATCCATTGACGGGCTTAGCGAGGGATGCACATCCCGGCGTTGCATAACCCCATCTGCAAAAAAGCGGGTGAGGATATCATTTCGGTTGGACGATACAATAAACCGCTCGACAGGCAGGCCCATTTGCATGGCAACCCATCCGGCAAACACATTTCCAAAATTACCTGTAGGGACTGAAAAGGCCACGGGTTTATCCGGGGCGCCTAATGCCAGGGCAGAGGTGAAATAATACACAATCTGCGGCATCAAACGGGCCCAATTTATCGAATTAACCGCTGAAAGCCCAACCTTGTCACGGAAAGGGGCATCATTAAAACAGGCCTTTACCAACGCCTGGCAGTCATCAAAATCGCCTTTTACCGCAATGGCATGCACCCCTTCATCACGAACAGAGGTCATCTGTTTTTGCTGTACTGGCGATACCCGCCCTTCGGGAAACAGAATAAACACATCCACCGCATCACGCCCGCGAAAGGCCTCAAGCGCAGCAGATCCTGTATCACCACTTGTGGCTCCCAATATTACCGCATGGCGATTTTGACGGCTAAGAGAGGCATCAAAGGCGCGCGACAAAAACTGCATTGCATAATCTTTAAAGGCAATAGTCGGTCCATGGAACAACTCCAGAATATGAATATCGGATTCAATGGACTTCAGAGGGGCAATATCCTTATGGGTAAAATCACGATAGGCCTCGCCTGCCATTTCGGTGAGTTGCTCTTTTGTCAGCTCGCCTTCGGTAAAGCGCGACATAATAAGCCCGGCTATCTCTACATAGCTTTTGCCGCGCATGGCGGTAATTTCTGCTTTTGTGAAGCTTGGCCATTCAACTGGCAGATATAAACCGCCATCCCGGGCAAGCCCGTTAAGCAAGGCCTCTTCAAAACTAAGCGGCCCATCACTGCCTCTGGTGCTGATATATTTCATTTTATTTTGCCTCAATACCTATGCGCTTTTGCGAAACCCTAGCCGCCCGGCATTTACATGATATGCCAGATAAACCCCTATCAGGGACAGGGCAATGCCGAACCAAGTTAGCGCGTAATTTAAATGTGTGTTGCGAACCTCAATCTGCATGGTGGCCGCGATTGGCAGGGTTAGAACCTCCCCCTGCCGGATTTGATCGGCATAATAGCTGGTTATGGCCTCTTGCATATTTAAATGCGCGGCAAGCTCGTCTGGCTTCAGGGTAAACCAAAAGCCTTTATCCGGTTCATTCTCTGGAACGAAATATCCTTTTTGCTGAGGCAGGCGCAGAACCGCGCGAATAGACACCTCTTTATCTTCCACTGAAAACGGGCGCTTTTCCGGCTCGCGATAGGCCTCGGATACCCAGCCGCGGTTAACAAATATCAGCTTGCCTCCATTTGTACGGAACGGGGTTACTACATGAAACCCGGCATTCCCTTCATAGGTACGTCCGGTTAAAAAACGCTCCTGGTCATGCAGATAACGCCCTTGTAAGGCCAGGCTATGAAATTCTACTGCAGATAGATCTGCGTCATTTTCAGGCGGCAGGATAGGCTGGGCGCTGGCCCGTTCATTAAAATTATTTATCAGGGCGGTTTTCCACGCCAATCTGTCTAATTGCCAAAAGCCCAGTGCCAGCAGTACCAACAACGCCGGAATGCTAAATAGCGTAAGCCATAAAAATGGTCTGAAATACATGACATTGGCCCTGACAAATTAGTTGAAGTTAGGTGTAAGCGCTGTCGCACAATAAGAAAATCGGCCTGCAACTGCAAGTGTTGAGGCCGATATTCATTTCTCTATGATAATAGGGCCCTTGCCCGAATTATCAGCCGCCCCACCAATATACAGCGACAAACAGGAACAGCCAAACAACATCCACAAAATGCCAGTACCAGGCAGCGGCTTCAAAACCGAAATGCTGTTCTGCTGTGAAATGCCCCTTCAGGCCGCGAATTAAACAGACCAGCAGGAACAAAGTTCCGACCAGAACGTGAAAGCCGTGAAAGCCTGTAGCCATATAAAATACAGATGGGTAAATTCCGTCTGTGAAGCCAAAGGGTGCATGGCTATATTCCAATGCCTGCAGACCGGTGAAAAGTGCGCCTAACAGCACAGTTAGGACCAGACCAGTAATGAAATCGCGGCGGTTATTTTTAACCAGCGCATGGTGCGACCAAGTAACTGTACAGCCACTAAGCAACAGTACCAGCGTATTAATCAATGGCAGGTCAAATGGATTGAAGGTCTCAATCCCCTCTGGTGGCCACACGCCGCCCGCAGGATAAAATGACCGGTCAAAAAAGGCCCAGAAAAACGCGACAAAGAACATTACCTCAGAGGCAATGAACAGCATCATGCCATAGCGCATACCAACCTGAACAATCGGTGTATGATGCCCCTGATATTCTGCCTCGCGCACTACGTCACGCCACCACATAAACATAGTCAGCAAGACAAGGCCCAGACCAACTGCCAGCACATGCTCGCCATAGGCCCGCTCATGCATATACATCACCCCGCCAATAGCGGTAATAAAGGCCGCTGCCGACCCTACTGCCGGCCATGGGCTGGGTTCCACCAGATGATAAGGATGTTGATGTGATCCACTCATGTTCTTCTCCTCAAGAAAAAGCCTGTCCCCTCCGACTGGCAGATCAAATTAAACCTATAAGAACATCTTTATGTTCTTGCCTCAAAAAAAGTATAGGACAGGACAATTTCGTCCACATCCATAGTGTTGGTATCCGCGCCAATTTCACTATCTACAAAAAACGATACGGGCATATCCATGGATTCGCCAGGCTGCAGGGTTTGTTCGGTGAAACAGAAACATTCAATCTTCATAAAATACGGCCCGGCTTTTTGTGGCGTCACATTAAAGGTGGCGGTGCCGGTTGAAGGCTGGGTGCCGATATTTGTTGCCCGATACATAATGGTTGTTTGCTCGCCAGGCTGCAGGCTGACAGGCGCGCTAACCGGAACAAATTCCCATTTCAGCTGCGGGCTGACATTAGCGTCAAAGCGCACTGCAACAGGCGGCAAATTAGTTGCAATTTCGGTTGGCAGATTTTCAGCAACCTGTGTAGTCCCGCCAAATCCAGTAACCTGACAGAACAGCCGATATAACGGAACAGAGGCAAAAGCCAGACCAACCATGCCCGCAACCACTAGCGCGATAACCAGCAGCATCCGCCGATTACGGTCGCTGGCTGTTTGTGCATAGAGTTTGTCTGTTGCCAGTTCGCCCATTAGACTGATTAGCCTTCCATCCGCAAAATTGTGACCAAATAGATCAATACCGCAAATCCAAAGATCAGCCCCAGCACCCACAAATTACGCTTGCGGCGCATTTGCTGCATTTCTTTGCCTGTTTTTGGGTCTGTCTGCGTCATCGTTACATCATCCAATTAAAATGCTGGCCCCTAGATAAATGGGGCTATCAGCCGGTCAGCGATCAGGGCCGCAAATAAAATAAACAGATAAAAAATAGAGAATTTAAACAGCTTCCACGCAGCGGCGTCACTTGGCTTGCGATAAAGGGATACCGCCAGGCCAACAAATATAATGCCCATCACCGCGGCGATAGCCGGATACAGGATGCTGGTCATGGACAACGCATAGGGTGCGAGGCCTGTAGGCGCCAAAATCAGCGCATAAATCAAGATTTGCTTGCGCGTTTCGGCCGCGCCAGCAACGACGGGCAGCATGGGCACGCCTGCCTGTTTGTAATCATCATTTTTGACCAGAGCCAGCGCCCAGAAATGCGGCGGTGTCCAGATAAAAATCAGCGCAAATAAGGCAATGGATTCAATTGAAACACTGCCGGTTACCGCAGCCCATCCAACCATTGGCGGCAATGCCCCGGCAGCCCCGCCAATAACAATATTCTGGGCAGTGCTACGCTTTAGCCAGACGGTGTAAATTACCGCATAGAAAAAGATGGTAAAGGCCAACAGCCCGCCTGCCAGCAAATTACTGGTTAGGCTAAGCAATAAAACCGATAGAAAAGAGATAACAATACCCAGCGCCAGCGCTTCGGCAGGGACTACACGCCCCGCCGGTATAGGCCGGTTGCGGGTACGGCTCATCACGGCGTCAATATCGCGGTCATACCATTGATTTATAGCCCCGGATGCCCCGGCCCCGGCCGCAATCGCGAACAGGGCCACAGCGGCCAAAATAGGATGCATCTGACCGGGTGCCAGAAACATGCCCGCAAAGCCAGTAAAGATCACCAGGCTCATGACACGCGGCTTCATCAACTGAAAAAACTCACCGACTGTTGCAGGGGTTTCTGCAACAGTCACATGTGGTTCAGCCTGTATGATTTGCTGTGTCATAATAAGGGTAATCCTTAAATCTACCTGAAATCAGGTGGCTTTACTTTACCTTTGGCAACGCATCGAACGTATGGTATGGAGGCGGTGAAGATACCTGCCATTCCAATGTCGTTGCGCCCTCACCCCATGGGTTGTCCGCTGCGTTTCTGCGGCTTACAAACGCTTCGACAATCAGCGCCAGGAAGATAAGGGTTGCAAACGCACTTACGAACGAGCCAATAGAGGCAACATAGTTCCAGCCAGCAAAGGCATCTGGATAATCAATGTAGCGACGTGGCATCCCTGCCAGACCCAGGAAGTGCATTGGGAAGAAGGTCAAATTCACACCGATAAAAGTCAGCCAGAAATGCAGCTTGGCCAGCCCTTCATGATATTCATATCCTGTCATCTTGGAGAACCAGTAATAAAAGCCTGCAAACAAACCGAATACCGCACCAAGAGACAACACATAATGGAAGTGGGCAATCACATAATAAGTGTTATGCAGCACCACATCCATACCCGCATTTGCCAGTACCACCCCGGTTACACCGCCAACGGTGAACAAGAAGATAAAGCCAATGGCCCACAACATCGGGGATTTAAAGGTCATGGACCCGCCCCACATAGTCGCAATCCACGAGAAGATTTTAACCCCTGTTGGTACCGCAATAACCATGGTCGCTGCGGTGAAATAGGCGCGTGTATCGACATCCAGACCGACCGTATACATATGGTGCGCCCACACAATAAAGCCAACAAAACCGATAGCAACCATCGCATAGGCCATGCCCAGATAGCCAAAAATAGGCTTGCGGGCAAAGGTTGAGATGATATGGCTAACAATCCCGAAGGCAGGCAGGATCATGATATAAACTTCTGGATGCCCAAAGAACCAGAACAAATGCAGGAACAGAATCGGATCGCCGCCGCCCTCTGGAATAAAGAAGGTGGTGCCGAAATTTCTATCTGTCAGCAACATGGTAATCGCCCCTGCCAGCACTGGGACAGCCAGCAACAGCAAGAATGCGGTAATCAACATCGCCCATGCGAACAATGGCATTTTGTGCAGGGTCATGCCAGGTGTACGCATATTAAAGATAGTGGTGATAAAGTTAGCTGCGCCCAGAATAGAGGAAACACCTGCCAAATGCAGAGACAGGATCGCTAAATCCATAGACATGCCAGGCGTACCTGCTGTGCTAGACATTGGCGGATAGATCGTCCAGCCAACACCGGCCCCGCCATCCATTACAGCCGAGAGCAGTAGCAGTATGAAAGAAGGTGGCAACAGCCAGAATGAAATATTATTCATCCGCGGAAAGGCCATATCCGGCGCGCCAATCATAATCGGCACAAACCAGTTACCAAACCCGCCAATAAGACCAGGCATCACCACAAAGAACACCATAATCAGGCCATGCGCCGTGGTAAACACGTTCCACACATGACCATCTGCCATATATTGAACGCCTGGCTCCATCAGCTCCATACGCATGAAAATAGAAAACCCGCCACCAATTAATGCGGCAAGAATAGAGAAGATGATATACATCGTCCCAATATCTTTGTGGTTTGTTGAATACAGCCAACGGCGCACAAACCCGGTAGGGTTAGCATGTCCTGTTTCTGCTGCGTGTGTCTGGGCACTCATTTTTTATCTCCCTGCTCTCACAATAAAAATTAGTTAGCTGAAGCCAGAAGCGTAGCGCTTGGCATTTCTACCGACGCGAACTCTTCTTTGGCATTCAATAGCCATTCAGCGTAATCAGCTTCGTTCAATGCCTGCACAACAATTGGCATATAGGCGTGATTTACGCCGCAAATCTGATTACACTGCCCATAATATTTTTTGGTGCCTTCTGGCACGTCAATCCAAGCCTCGTTAATCCGGCCAGCGATTGAATAAATCTGCACCGCCAGTGATGGCACGAAAAACGAATGCATCACATCATTACCGGTTACCAGTAGCTTGATACGGGTACCAGCTGGCACAACCATTGGATTATCAACACTCAGCAAGCGAATTTGATCTTCGCCAAGGTCTTCTTCATCGACCAGATAGCTATCAAACGAGATATTCTCATCAGGGTATTCATAATTCCAGTACCACTGATTACCTGTCACCTTAATCACCATTTCGGTGTCTTTGGTCTTGTCCATATAATACAGAAGCTGGAAAGATGGCACCGCAATCACTACAAGAATCAGCACTGGCACGACTGTCCATAGGATTTCAATGATAGTGTTATGAGATGTCTTTGACGGCTTTGGGTTTGCCGAGGCGCGGAAGCGCACACAAACATAAACCAGCAATCCCAGCACAAACAGCGAGATAACCGTAATGATTACCAATAGCATGTTGTGAAGGCTTGTTGCCTTTTCCGCGATAGACCCGGCTGGATCCTGAAGGCCTAGCTGCCATGGCTGAGGTTCAGCCGCAAAAGCGGTGCTTACACATAAAACACCAAAAGCCATCATAACCGACATGGCGGCAGATAGAAGGCTGCGCAAATTCATCTTTTTTCCCCCTTCGACGTAAGGATCAGTTGACCAGATTAACCTGTCTCGGCTGCGCTAAAAATATGGAAGCAGACCAGGCAGGTCGATCACATGATATTACTCCCCCCCTTCTAGCGGTTTTTTTT
>JBMHCK010000034.1:0-4725 GCA_049889955.1 Puniceispirillaceae bacterium (SeqCode) | reverse complement strand
GTGCCTTTAAATTCTTCAAAAATCACTTCATCCATGCGCGAGCCTGTTTCAATAAGCGCGGTCGCAATGATGGTTAACGATCCGCCCTCTTCAACATTTCTGGCCGCCCCGAAAAAGCGTTTCGGGCGTTGCAGCGCATTGGCATCTACCCCGCCTGTCAGCACTTTACCAGATGACGGAACCACAGTGTTATACGCGCGTGCAAGCCGGGTAATTGAATCGAGCAAAATCACCACATCGCGCTTGTGTTCAACTAAGCGTTTGGCTTTTTCAATAACCATATCCGTTACTTGCACATGGCGTACCGCTGGCTCGTCAAAGGTTGAGGAAATCACTTCCCCATTAACAGACCGCTGCATATCGGTCACTTCTTCTGGCCGCTCATCAATTAACAATACAATCAAATAAACTTCCGGGTGATTAACCGAAATAGCATGGGCAATGCTTTGCAGCATCATTGTTTTACCTGTACGCGGCGGCGCCACAATCAGGCCCCGCTGGCCTTTACCCATTGGCGAAATTAAATCAATAACGCGCGGTGTATTATCTTTTTTGTCCGGATCAAATGGCAGCTCCAGCGTTAATTTCTCATCTGGATAGAGCGGGGTTAAATTATCAAAATTAATCCGGTGCCGCACCGCATCAGGATCTTCAAAATTAATTGATTCTACTTTTAACAGAGCAAAATAGCGCTCACCGTCACGTGGGGCACGAATTTCCCCTTCAACCGTATCCCCGGTTCGCAACCCAAAGCGGCGAACCTGACTAGGCGAGATATAAATATCGTCCGGACCTGGTAAATAATTTGACTCAGGCGCTCGTAAAAACCCAAATCCATCTGACAAAACTTCCAAAACACCTGTGCCACGAATAGTCACATCATTTTCAGCGAGCTGCTTTAAGATGGCAAACATCATATCCTGCGTACGCAAGGTAGAAGCATTTTCAATTTCTAGCTCTTCAGCATAGGCAAGCAAATCAGCAGCTGATTTTAACTTTAATTCCTTTAGGTGCATGATAAATAACCGTGAATGATAGGGAAAGGGAGGTCTGTCCGGGCTAATAGGAAAAAATGTAAGCTGGGATTAGCGCGTATTATCACAATGAAAAAGGGCGCAAATGATGGGACGTTCTAAGCTAACCTATCGGCATTCGACCAATAATGTCAAGAAAACCGACAGGTTTAGGTACCAATTTGACTAAAAAACACCGATTTGCCTATTAAATAGGCTCCACCACGGCCATTATCACGATTATAATCATCAAAACGGTCGGAACCTCATTCCAAATTCGATAGGAACGGTCAGCTCGCGCGTGATCTTTTTCCAGTTCTTTGCGCATTTTGCCAAAAATCATATGGGTTGCCGTCATCACACATACACATCCCACCTTAATCAGCATCCAAATCTCGCTTAGCAGAGCAGGATTCATATAAATCATCGCCAGCCCAAATCCCCAGCTGGCAATCATTGCCGGATTCATAATCGCCTTTAATAACCGTCGTTCCATCAGCTTAAAGGTTTCAGCACGTACAGACCTGGCTTCAACCATGGCATGATAGACATATAGTCGAGGCAAATATAACAAGCCAGCCATCCAGGCGATAACTGAGATTATATGCAGCGACTTTACCCAATCATAAGCCATATCAAACTCCATCCAATAAAGGTTAAGCCCGCACCATCGCCAGCAATTCCGCTACATGCTCGGGCGGTGTTTGCGGCACAATCCCATGTCCAAGATTAAAAATATGTCGGCGTCCAGAAAAACATTCCAATATATCTTCTACTTCCGCTTTTAGCTGATCACCGCCAGCTACCAAACAAAGTGGATCAAGATTTCCCTGCAATACCAAATCGGAACGCAAATTCCTCACAGCCCAATAGCGATCGACATAATGATCCAAACCCAGACCTTGAATATCTACTTGCTCACTATAACTTTTCAATCCTTCAGAAAGCCCCTTGGGAAAGGAAAGAATCGGCAAATTAATACCATTAGCCCGCAAATCGTTAATAATTTGGTTATGCAAGTCAATAATGACCGATTGACGGCAAGATGCAGGTACCGCCCCTGCCCAGCTATCAAACAGCATTAATACATTCGCGCCTGCTTTTGCCTGCAAAGTTAAAAAGGAAACGATGTAATCAGCTAGATAACGTAATAGTTTTTCGCTTTGCTTTGGCTTTGCCCATAACCAGTCTCGGCTTGCATTAAAATCACGTGATCCCCCTCCTTCAATGACATAAGTCATTAAGGTCCAAGGCGCGCCCGAAAAACCGATAAGGGCTGTTTTTTCTGGCAATTTTGCACGGGTGCGTTTTACCGCTTCAGATACTGGTTTTAAAAATTCAATAAAATCTGCGTGACCAGGCAAGTTGAGATCATTTACATCTGATAGTTTTTCTAGAACCGGTCCCGTACCTGGAATAAACTTCACTTCCCGGCCCATAGCATGGGGAACGAGCAAGATATCCGAGAATATTATAGACGCATCAAAATCATAGCGTCTTATTGGCTGCAAGGTTACTTCACAGGCTTTTTCTGGTGTGAGGCAAAAAGAAATGAAATTATCAGCAGATTTACGCACTTCTCTATATTCTGGAAGATAACGACCGGCTTGGCGCATAATCCAGATAGGAGGTTTTTCTGTTTCTTTGCCATTTAGAAGGTCAGTGAAGATCATCTTATCAACTTAACTATTAAGTATTTATATAATAAAGATTGGAGTTGTAGTTATTCCATGTGGAATAGTGAATTACATAAGCTCCACATATAATCCCCAATCTTATCGTCAATAGTCCATATCGGATCTTGGCTCTGTCAGCTAGAAAAATATCTGCTTTTAAATCAGTTTATCAGGCAACTATTTCATGTCTGGCAGGGTTATATTTGCCAACTATCCCCAGTTATCCCCATAATTCAAAAGTGGTAGGCGTTATTTTTTCACAGGCGCGTAACTTTTGTATCTGTTGTGGATGAAAAGGATAAGTATATATTCTTGTGATTTTTATCCCCATAATTGGTTTAACGCCAATTGAACCGAGGATAAGGGGCGCGGCAAAGTGATGACTTCCGGGCCGAGAATTGCTATCACATAGAGCTATGGAAACAAGTATACATATTCATCTAGTTTCAGATTCTACCGGCGAGACTGTGCATCAGGTGGCCAGAGCCGCGCTGGCGCAATTCTCGCATGTACAGCCCTCAGAACATATCTGGACGCTGGTGCGCACATCTGCCCATGTCCAAACTATCCGCTCAGGCCTGGAGCGGAATCCGGGTATTATCCTTTATTCGATTGTTGATCCCAAAATCCGCGAAGAGCTAGAGGCATTATGTGCTGATTTAAATATACCTAATCTGTCTATTTTGGACCCGCTGGTAGATTTATTCACCACGGTACTTGGCTATAAGCAGAATTCGCGTCCCGGCGGCCAACACAAACTTGACCGTGCCTATTTTGAACGCATGGCCGCGGTTGAATTTGCGGTTAACCATGATGACGGGTTGAATATGGGCAGTTTGCAAAACGCTCAGATATTGTTGGTTGGCGTATCGCGCACGTCAAAGACACCTACCTCTATGTATTTGGCCAATCGCGGTTACTGGGTTGCAAATTACGCGCTGGTACCTGGTGTTCCCTTTCCGTTACAGACCATAGAACAATTTCCCAATCTATTTATTGTGGGCCTGACAACAGATCCAAAACGTTTGGCACATATTCGGCGAAATCGGCTTGCCCATCTCACCGACAGAACCAATCAAACCTATGCGGATATGGAAAATATCAGCGATGAATTATCTAATGCGAGGCGCCTGTTCTCCAAACAGGGCTGGCCAGTGCTGGATGTCTCGCGGCGCTCGGTTGAAGAAACCGCAGCCGCTATTCTGCATCTATATATGAATCAAAAAGAAACGCAGGCAAATACAGAGGCACCTGATCAATGAATATGTCCCCTGTCAACTGGTCAATAAGAGAGCAGCAAATTTATCTGGCGTCTGCTAGCCAGACACGTGTCCAGCTTTTACGTTCAGCGGGACTGGTATTCGACGCAAAGCCTGCCGCTATTGATGAACAGGCAATAAAAGAAGCCGGTATAGCAGAAGAAATCGAAGCAGCTGATATCGCTATCACCCTGGCCGAGCTGAAAGCAGAAAAAATCGCCCGCCAATATTCTGGCTATATTATTGGCAGTGACCAGCTGCTAACTTGTGAGGGCGAGATTTTCAGCAAGCCGGAATCTGAAGATCAGGCCGCCGCGCATTTGGAAAAATTGGCTGGCAAAACCCACCGTTTGCATAATGCTGTTGTTGTGTTTCAGAATGGCAGGCGCATCTGGCATCATTGTAGCCATGCAGATTTAACTATGCGAAAGCTGGGTGCAGAGGATATTACAGCCTATCTGGCTTTTTGCGGAGAAAATTGCTTGTCCTCGCCTGGCTGTTATCAGATAGAAGCAGCTGGTGCGCAGCTTTTTACCGACATTAAGGGTGTATATTACGATATATTGGGCTTGCCTTTATTACCTTTATTGGCGTTTTTACGTGAACATGGGCTTGCGCCAATTTCAAATGAGGCTGGCATATGAGGGTAATCGGGCTTACAGGCTCTATCGCGTCTGGTAAATCTACCATCGCCCATATGTTTCGCGATTTTGGCATTGATGTTCATGATGCTGATAAAACGGTCCATCAATTATTAAGCGCAACAGGGGCAGCCAC
>JBMHCK010000033.1:0-5491 GCA_049889955.1 Puniceispirillaceae bacterium (SeqCode) | reverse complement strand
GGTGATTATGATCATTGGCAAGAGCAAGGGGCAAGCGGCTGGTCTTATGCTGATGTGCTGCCTTATTTCAGGAAAATGGAAACTGCCCTTGATGGCGAGGCAGGGTGGCGCGGGGAAAATGGCCCGCTTCATATCAGCCGTGGCAAACAGGAAAACCCCTTGCATAGCGCTTTTATGGCAGCTGCCAGACAGGCTGGATATGCCCATACCCCCGATTATAATGGCTACCGCCAGGAAGGGTTCGGGCCAGCTGATATGACCGTACATAAAGGGCGGCGATGGTCATCGGCAAATGCCTATCTGCGCCCGGCACTAAAACGCGGTAATCTGCGCCTGTTTACCCGCATGCTGGCTGATAAAATCTTGTTTGATGGCAGGCGGGCTATCGGCGTTAAAACCTATCATAAGGGCCAGACAAAGATCCTGTATGCCCGCAAGGCAGTTATTTTATCCGCAGGGGCGATTGCCAGCCCGGCCATATTGCAACGCTCTGGCATCGGGCCAGCTGGCTTGTTAAAGAAACATGGCATAGAAATAATCGCCGACAGGCCCGGGGTTGGGGCAAATCTGCAAGATCATCTGGAAGTGTATTTTCAGATCGCCTGTCGCCAGCCGGTAAGCCTGTATAAATATTTAAACCCTGTCTCCAAAGCCCTTATCGGCTTGCGCTGGCTATTCACAAAACAGGGGCTAGGGGCATCTAACCAGTTTGAAACGCTGGGCTTTATCCGCTCGGATAAGGGGGTTGCTTATCCAGATATTCAATATCATTTCCTGCCGGTGGCGATCCGTTATGACGGAAAGGCCCCAGCCGCAGGACATGAATTTCAGCTGCATGTTGGGCCGATGCGTTCCGGCTCGAGGGGCTATGTGCATATTACCGGTCCTAATGCACACACTGCCCCCAAGATTAGATTTAATTACCTCTCTCACCCAGATGATCTGCCAAATTTCAGAAAAGCGCTACGCCTGACGCGTGAAATTCTTAACCAAGAGGCCCTTGCCCCCTTTTATGATTACGAAATTCAGCCCGGAGCAGAGGCGGTATCAGATGACGCGCTGGATGATTTTATTCGCAGCGAGGCCGAATCTGCCTATCATCCATGCGGCACTTGCAAGCTAGGCGCCGAAACAGACCAGATGGCGGTCGTTACACCCGATTGCCGCGTGATAGATTCAGAAAATCTTTACTGCGCTGACAGCTCTATTTTCCCGCGTATAACCAACGGTAATCTCAATGCGCCATCAATCATGACTGGCGAGAAAGCCGCCGATCATATCAAAGGCAAAGGCGTTTTGGCCAGAGCCAATGATAAACCTTTTTTCCATTTAAAGTGGCAGGATAAGCAACGCTAGCTCACTCTTTTTTCCTTGATCATGTTTCTTATTGCCCTGACTATCAAAGATAGAATTACGGTTGTATCTGTGAAATGTCAAAAAATAGAAATTCATGGAGGAAATAATGAAACCTGCAATAAAACCTATGATTGCCATATTCTGTGCTATTTTTTTGCTGTCTGCGCATAGTGCCCAGGCAAACTGCGAGAAAGTGACCTTTTCAGATGTTGGTTGAACGGATATTACAGCGACTACAGCTGTCAGCACCATTATTTTAGAAGCGCTAGGCTATGAGACAGATGTCAAAGTTCTGTCTGTTCCCGTCACATATGCGTCTATGGCCAAGGGAGATATTGACATCTTTCTGGGCAACTGGATGCCAACAATGGAAGCAGATATTGCCCCCTATCGTGAAGCAGGAACCGTCGATACGGTTCGTGAAAATCTGGAAGGGGCAAAATATACACTTGCCACAACCGACAAGGGCGCAATGGCCGGGCTAAAAACATTTGGTGATATTGCCAAATTCAAAGATCAGCTAGATGGAAAAATCTATGGGATTGAGCCAAGCAATGACGGCAACCGCCTCATCCTGGATATGATAGATAGCAATGCTTTTAATCTAACAAGCTTTGAGGTTGTCGAAAGTTCCGAGCAAGGCATGCTGGCACAGGTGGCACGTGCAGAAAAGCGCGGCGAAATGGTTGTCTTTCTTGGTTGGGAACCACATCCAATGAATGCCAATTTTACCCTGACATATCTTGAGGGCGGCGATGATTATTTTGGCCCTAATCTAGGCGGGGCGACTGTCTATACAAATACCCGTGCCGAATATTCTGACGCCTGCCCAACTGTAGGTATGTTTTTAAAGAATCTGAAATTTTCCCTTCAAATGGAAAATGAGATTATGGGCGACATCCTAAATAATAATATGGCCCCTGAAAAAGCAGCCGTCAAAGCCCTGAAGGCAGATCCGTCTGTGCTGTCAGGCTGGCTGAGGAATGTAAAGACCAGAGGGAGAAGCGCAGGGCTTCCAGCTGTAAAATCAGCCCTTGGCATGTAAATAAAAACCCCCGCCGCAAAGGCCCCTATTGCGGGTCTTTGCGGCACCTTTAAATGTGGGCACCCTCACTATAAAGGCCTGTTTTCTTGTCTTATGCTTGATTTAATTACTGAAAGAAAAATACCCGTAGGTCTTGCCGACCGCAATTTATTTGACTGGTTACAAGATAATGCGGCTGGTTTTTTTGATAGTCTTTCCTTGATTTTTGAACAGCTTATTCAGGCGGTATTGTGGCTGTTGCAAAGCCCGCATCCCTTTGTCATCATTGCTGCTCTGGCCGGCTTCAGCTATTGGCTACAGCGTAAACTGACAACCGTATTGCTGGTTATTGTCGGATTTTTATTCATTCCTAATCAGGGGTATTGGGAAGAAACTACAGAAAGCCTGACCTTGGTTATGTCCTCCTGCTTGCTATGCATGATGATAGGGGTACCTATCGGCATTGCAGCTGCCCATCGCCCGCGCCTCTATGCAGTGATGCGGCCGGTACTTGATTTAATGCAAACCCTGCCAAACTTTGTTTATTTAATACCAGCGATTGTTTTTTTCGGGATTGGCATGGTACCTGGCCTGATAGCAACGATCATCTTTGTCCTGCCGGCCCCTATTCGCCTGACCCATCTTGGCATCTCTGCCACCCCGGCTGCCTTGCTTGATGCGGCCGATGCCTTTGGTGCCTCTCCCTTTCAAAAACTGATCAAGGCAGAACTGCCCTATGCCCTGCCCCAGATTATAGCTGGACTGACCCAAACAATCATGCTGTCGCTGTCGATGGTGGTCATTGCCGCTCTTGTTGGGGCAGACGGGCTAGGGGTTCCGGTTGTTCGCGCCCTTAATCAGGTCAATACCGCCCTTGGTTTTGAAAGCGGGCTGGTCATTGTTATTCTGGCCATCATGCTTGACCGTATTTTTCGCAAGGGCAAGTAGATATGAGACGGATCCCTGCTGACATTGCTGTTGATTTTAACCAGGTCAGTATTGTATTTGGCGACAAGCCAGAGCTGGCCTTGCCATTGATGGATAAGGGGCTGGAACGTGCGGAAGTTCATCATGCAAGCGGTCAAATTCTGGGCGTACATAATTGCACCCTGCAGCTAAGGCGGGGAGAGATTCTGGTGCTGATGGGCCTGTCCGAATCGGGCAAATCTACGCTTCTGCGGGCGGTTAATGGGCTGAATTCCATTGCTAAGGGCCAGCTGAACATCACTACATCGCAAGATAATATTGAACTTGGCAGCCTGACAGCGGCGCAGCTGACCATGTTGCGCCGTCAACATATCGCAATGGTCTTTCAGCAATTTGGCCTGTTACCCTGGCGCACAGTTACAGAAAATGTAGGGCTTGGCCTGGAGCTGGCAGGAATATCATCTGATGAGCATTCCAGCCGGGTCGCCAAACAGCTAGAACTGGTTGGGCTGACAGACAGGGCCGATGCCCGAATAGCAGAATTATCAGGTGGCATGCAACAGAGTGTAGGTCTGGCCCGTGCCTATGCAACAGACGCTTCTATCCTGCTTATGGATGAGCCTTTTTTAGCCCTTGACCCTCTGATCCGCGACCATTTGCAAGCAGAGCTACTGGACCACCAAAAAAAACTGGGCTGCAGCATTACTTTTGTTAGTCACGATCTTGATGAAGCCTTTCGACTGGGGGATAGAATTGCCATTATGGAAGGGGGGCGTATTGTTCAGATAGGCACGCCAAGGGAAATTTTTCATGCGCCCTCAACCGAATATGTGGCAAATTTTGTTGCCCAGATAAACCCGCTTTCGGTTCTGATTGCCGAGGATATTCTCAGCTTCGCAACTCCAACTGCAAAGTCAAAAAAAGGGGGCCAGACCATATCTGCAACCACCCCTGCCAACCAGATAATCCACCAGCTAGATCAAACAGAATACCCGCTTTCGGTTTTGCAGAATAACAAGATCATCGGACAAATTGATAAATCTGCAGTTCTGGCCTGCCTCGCCCATTTTACCGATAACCGCCAATAGACATAAATTCGGCATAGTGCTTGCTTGCATCTATCGGTGTCTTGATGTATCAAGGCCGCATGTGCTGCTATAGCTCCAGCGGTAGAGCGCACCCTTGGTAAGGGTGAGGTCGCGTGTTCGAATCACGCTAGCAGCACCATTTTTCACCTGTCTTTTGTTTACGCTATCAAACTGGCTGCAAAATTCAATGTAGGCTAGTTGCGAATAGTTCTGAAAAGCAAAGAGAGCGCACAAAAACATATCCAGCTAGGTTATATGCACCCAAGAGTGTTTGAAAACAGCCATAATGGCTGAAATATATTGTTTGATGAGAGTTTTATGAGTTATAAATTATCTGGCTGGATAGGTCGGCTTTTAATTGGTGCTTCTTATGCACAAAGCGCCCGTCCCACCCTCTCGCCGCGTCTGGTTTTCACCGACACTCTAGCCGGTCTAACGGTATCTCTGGCGCTTGTCCCTGAAGCGATTGCCTTTGCCTTTGTCGCCGGGGTGGCCCCGCTCGTCGGGCTATATGCGGCCTTTATTGTCGGGTTGGTAACCGCGGTTCTGGGCGGGCGTCCAGGCATGATTTCCGGGGCAACAGGCGCGCTGGCGGTTGTGATGGTCTCGCTGGTGATGCAGCATGGCGTTGAATATCTGTTTGCCACTGTTGTATTAATGGGCATTTTACAGCTTATCGCCGGGGCGCTGCGTTGGGGAAAATTCATCCGCATGATCCCGCATCCGGTTATGCTGGGATTTGTAAATGGCTTGGCGATTGTTATCGGCCTCGCACAGCTTGAACAATTTAAAATTATCGGCAGTGATGGTGAAAAGGTCTGGATGCAGGGCAGCTTGCTTTACACCACCTTTGGCCTGATAGTCCTGACCATGTTCCTTATCTGGGTGACACCCAGGCTGACGAAATTTATCCCGGCACCCTTACTGGCTATCGGGATGGTAACCTTTGTGGTTATTGGTTTTGATATTGATGTGCCGCGCATTGGTGATTTGGCCAGTATGGCAGGTGGCTTGCCCAGCTTTGCGATACCAATGGTGCCATTTACACTGGAAACGCTGAGCATTATCGCCCCTTATGCGCTGATACTGGCGGCGA
>JBMHCK010000032.1:0-3805 GCA_049889955.1 Puniceispirillaceae bacterium (SeqCode) | reverse complement strand
TTTCTGTCCAGAATATTTTGATAGGCATGTCGATAAGCTAAACGCCCATCTAGGTGATAAATGCGCAGCAATTTGTGATGCACTGGATCGGAATTTTGGCACTACCGCTAGCTATTATCGGCCAAAAGGCGGCATTTTTATCTGGGTAACGCTGGATAAGAGCATTGATATTCTGCGCCTGACCGAAGAAGCCGCCAAAGAAGGCGTTGCGATTAATGCAGGGCCGGAATGGTCTATCGGCGCAGAGGCAGACTATCAAATGCGGCTATGTTTTGGCTATCCGGATATCGCTGTTATCAAAGAAGGGGTAGAAAAGCTGGCAGAGATTTGCCAGCGTCATTTCGGCCTGCCTAAACAGATCAGTAATCAGGGATAAACAGGGCTGGAGATATAAGAAAGCAGGGATAGCGACGAGAAAAAAGCGCCCTGGGTTAGGCGCCCTCAATAACCCTGACATCCCTGTCAACATCGCCAAGCAATGCAAAAGCGGATTGATATTCCGGGCTTTCATAGGCAGCGATTGCAGCTTCCACGCTGTCAAATTCAATCACCACACTGCGCTCTATCAGGCCATTTTCAAAGGTTTTTACAGGCGTACCGCGGGCGATAAACCGCCCCCCTGCCCCTTGAATAGCGGCACTTGCAGCAGGGGCATAAGCGGCCAGCTTGTCGGCTTCGGGGCTGTTACGATAGATAGATAAAATATAGGCTTTTTTCATAAGTTCCTCGGATAAAGTTACACCAGTTTATTCGGACTAGCCCACACTAGCCCAAACTAGCTGTGGTTATTTGTGGGCTGTTTACCAGATGGCATCATAGGTGGCTGGCATTGCTCACCAGAACAACATTCAAAAATATTGGATTTACACACCACACATTGTTCATGCCCATGTACCACAACCGTTTCAAGCGGGCTGTGACAGCGCGGACAACAGGCCTCATTCGCTTGTGCATGGGAGAATGTAATCTGCATAAAACCTGTCCGATAATCACTTGCTAACTGTTTATATTGGACAGGCAGGGTGTGCATGGCAAGAGGTTTGATGAAACCGCCTACATCACCTTTAGCAATTCCAGAATAAGGCGCTGATTATCATTTGCCTTTACCAGCGTATTGTTTGAAACAGTCATAATTGACAGGCTTTCTTTATTTTTACTCAACACTGCAAACGGCCCCTATCTGGGCTGTTTACTTGGTTAGGAAATAAAGAAAAATGCACTAAAAAATATGCATCCCCTGTCGTGAAGCAAGGCCGAGCAATGATATTGATTAAGATTATAACATGATGGTCCCACCAAAGGTGCGTACTAAAATTAAATTTGTTTAATTGATATTTTTCAGAATTTTACTTAATTAATTAAATGTAGAATATTAGATTTTTACGACAGGTTTATGAAGCTATTGTAGCTAGGTTTTCACCCGCATTTTTAAGTAAAAACATAAAAAATCCGCCCGAAACCGGAAAGATTTAGCTGTAATTTTGGCAACCATTTTGGGTAATGGGGGTTATTTTTTCGGTTTGCCGACCCACCCTTCAGCCCCTGCTTTCACGAACGCGCCTGTGTTAAGCTCGCGAAAAGCGGTCTGCAACTCCTCTCTGGTATTCATAACAATAGGCCCATGCCAGGCTACAGGCTCACGCAAGGGCGCCCCGGAAATCAACAAAAACCGCACGCCAAACTCACCAGCGATGACTTCCACCTTGTCCCCTGCCCCAAACACTACCAGAGTTCGATTGCCAGACTGATCCCGTATTTTCAGCTCTTCACCTTGAAATTCTTTTTCAACATTCACCCCGAACGGTGCGGATGAATTACCAAAATTGGCAGAACCCTCAAAAATATAGGCAAAACCCTGCCGGCGCGTGTCAAAAGGAAACTGTTTGCGGGTATTTGGCATCAGGGTGATGTCCAGATAGCACGGATCGGTATCGATGCCATCTACCGGCCCGCGATAGCCGCGATAATCGCCCGCAATAACCCGGATATGGGTGCCATCATCATCTGTCAGGCTGTTAATATTTTCCGATTTGATATCCTGATAGCGCGGCGTACACATTTTCTGATCGCGCGGTAAATTCGCCCAAAGCTGGAAACCATGCATCTCGCCAGCTTCATTACCGACTGGCATTTCCTGGTGGATAATACCAGAACCAGCCGTCATCCATTGCACATCGCCGCCGGACAGAACACCGCGATTGCCCAGCGAATCTGCATGCTCTACCTCACCTTTCAAGACATAGGTAATGGTTTCGATACCGCGATGCGGGTGCCAGGGAAAGCCTTGTGCATATTTTTGCGGATCATCATTGCGGAAATCATCCATCATCAAAAAGGGATCAAAATCAGAAGTATCCCCAAAGCCGAAAACACGGTGCAGATGCACCCCTGCCCCTTCCATTGTGGGTTGGGCTTCACTGCTAGATTTAATCGGACGAATAGACATAAAATCACCTCAATAGTTTGCGCCACGACGTTCCAGATAGGGCTATATAGCTGTTAGTGCAAGTGTGGATTTCTGTACAAGAAAGGAAAACAATCACTGCCTAGCGTGATGTTTTGAACAATCTGGCCCCTTCCTTGATGGTTGTTTTATTTTGCGCATTATGGGCGTCCACTTCTGCTTTGATATTTTTAAATACATCTTTGGCGGTTTTTTCATCTGGATAGCTGATAACATACATGCCAGAATTTTCAGTTAATTGAACAAATTCCGCTGAAATAGCGCCAAGGCCAAGCACGCGCGGTGTCCATTCTGTTCGAAAATAGGATACCGTCATATCAAATTGCATTTTAGAGGGAGATTTAATTTCAACAAACCGTGTCCACATATTACCTGCTTTTCCTTTACCTGTCCTATCTGGCGGTCTCACACCATACATATATTATCGTGCGATATTTTTAAAACTCTGCCAAGCTAGAAACAGCTCCCCCCCGCTTGAACAGGTTATAGGAACGCTGAATATGTTTGAAAAATCACCTCGCAAAGTTCTTATTACGGGCGCTTCCAGAGGTATAGGCCGTGCCTGTGCGCTGAGTTTTGCTGGTCTTGGCGACAAGCTTATTCTGGCTGCCCGTTCTGCCGATAAACTACAAGAGGTAGCAGAACAATGCCGCCATGCCGGCGCTGCATCGGTAGAGCTGGTCCCGGCTGACCTAGGCACAGACAGCGCGCGTATCGCCTGCGCTGAGGAAACTGGGCCAGTTGATATTCTGGTGAATAATGCTGGGGCTATCCGTGGCGGCGGGCTGTTTGACATGCATCTTGATGAATGGCGCCAAAGCTGGGAGCTAAAAATATTCGGCTATCTGCATATGTGCCAGCTTTATGGGCGTTTTATGAAGGCACAAAAATTGGGAATTATCGTAAATATTATCGGCATTGCGGGCATGGATTTACGCCCGGATTATATTTGCGGCTCTGCTGGAAATGCCGCGCTGATTGCCTTTACCAAAGCCCTGGGGGCAGAAATGCAAAAAGAGAATGTGCGGGTATTTGGCATCAACCCTTCAGCCACCGATACCGACCGGGTGCGTAGCCTATATCGCCAGCGTGCCGAGGCCAAATTCGGCGACCCCAACAGATGGGAGGAAATGCTGGATACGAACAGCTTGCCCTTTGGCAGGCTGAAATCTGCTGATGAGGTTGCTGCCCTCACCGCGTTATGTTGTTCAGATAGCGTGCAGTATTTATCTGGCACGGTGATCGATATGGATGGCGGAACGCGCTGGATGTAACGCTTGGGCGGCAGAAGCCAGCTAGGGTAAAGACAACCTGTTTTATAATAGGCGGTATGTACCCCCC
>JBMHCK010000031.1:0-12183 GCA_049889955.1 Puniceispirillaceae bacterium (SeqCode) | reverse complement strand
TGCGGGGATTTTGCCAAAGTCTGGCGCCAACGCACCCGCTCAAACGCCCTATTCTGGTTTGAGGGATCGGTTACATATTCCCCTTCCAGCTGATGACAAAGCTGGATAAGCTCTGGCTTGCTAAAGGGGAGTAACGGACGCGCAAATAATGCCCCCTGATACAGGCGAAACGGCGCAATCCCCGCCAGGCCGCGTAAACCAGACCCCCTTGCGAGACGTATGGCGACTGTCTCTGCCTGATCGCTAATATGGTGACCAAACAGCACACAGGCGTTTTTCTGGCGGGCAGCTGTGGCCAGGAGGTGCAAGCGATGGGTACGTGCCCAGTGTTGATGCCCGGCCTCTGGCCTATTTGCGGTAATTCTCAGAACTTCTGCGCTCATCCCTATGATACGCATCTGCGCCTGAATATCGGTCGCTTCTGTGCTGGAATTATCCCGCAGCCCGTGATCGATAATCAGCGCCTTATGAGAAATATTCTGGGCGGTTGCGACGCGCTCTGCTATCAGCGCAAGGGCCAGTGAATCCGGCCCACCAGATAAAGCGGTCAGCAGCGTGTGGGTTCGGCGATGCCAGAGAGAGGTCGCTTCAATCTGCGACAGAAAATCAGCAAATACCGCCTCAGCTGCTGCAATTAGCACCGTCAGAAAGCTCCTTTAGCCGAGCCACAAAACTTTCTGGCGGCTGATCAAGGAATTTGCCGAGATTATCATAAATATCGCACGCCTGCGCGGGGGCTGCGAATTTTGACACAGATTCAGCAATCCATAAGGTTGTATCTGGCAATCTGGGGTCGGTGGAATAAAGGGCATTGAATTTTGAAAAGGTCGTTGCCGATTTTTCAAACTGACCTTGAATAAATTGCACCCTGCCCAGCCAGAATAACGCATCCGAGGAGCGCGCATGATCTGGATATAAATCGGAAAATTCAATAAAGGCCTGCTCTGCGGTTTCCAGATCATTTTGCAAAGCACGGGTCAGGGCAAATCTGAACTGATCCTCTGTGCTGGCATCTGGCAGTATGGTTGGTACCGGCTCAGGCTCGGCTTCTGCTATTTCGGCTTCTGGAATTTGTTCATCCTGTCCAGGGGTTGCCGCACGCTCGCCAAGAGTGGCTGTTTGTGCCGACCCATCTGTTGTGGCAGTATCTGTTGTACTGGCATCTGTTGCACTGGCATCTGTTGTATTGGTGCCTTCAGCACCGTTATCAGCAGCGGCTAAATTTGCATTAACGGCGTTACCTTGATTACCACTGGCATTATCGTCTGCCAGCTGCGCATCCAGCTGTTCTTTATCAATCGTCCAGACAGTTTGACCTGTTTGGGCATCACGGCTCATGGAAACAGACGGGCCAGACCCGGCAGCAGATACCTCTCCCTGTGCCAATTTTTCAACAATATCGTCACCCGATAATGACAATAAGGTTGTCATCCGCTTTTCCAGCCGCAGGATACGAAATTCAATATCAGAATAGAGATCAAGCGTGTTATTGATACGCTGAGAGACAATCGCAATATTATCTGCCAGCTTGGCTAGCTCTCCCTGAACCGATTTAAAATCGCTGGAGGCACCAGATTGGCTCGCCACAGAAGAAGCGGCAAGTGTCTCTAGCTCTGTGCGGATGCTCTGTAATTCAGTTTCGATTGTACCGCGTACATCTTTTATTCCCTCTTCCAGCAAATCCATACGTTGTTGCTGGCGCGACACCAATTCTGACAGGCCATTCTGGTCACTAGTGGATTGTGCTAATAGCGTCTGCGGATACAAACTTGCCGCGATACCCACCGCAAGAAACAGAGCTAAAAATTTCGAAACAGAGAAAATGGGTCTCATAGTATTATTCCTGAACATCTATTAATGAGACAAATACAGACCGTTTAGATGACAAATCATTACGGCATAATTTGGGCAGGTTAGCTAAAACTGTAAAAAAGGCTTTGTTCTGATGTCAAAACAAAGCCTTTATCATACGTGAAAGGTTCGTGCCGAGCTAGCAAGCTAGCCGCACTATCTTTTTAGTTAAGGACTGATTCAGCGCGGCGATTTAAACGCCATGCCGCTTCGTTAGACCCTACTGCTACTGGACGCTCTTTGCCGTAAGAGATGATCCGGATGCGGGCCGCGTTTACCCCTTTTGCTACCAGATAGTCACGTGCGGCTGCAGCGCGGCGCTCACCAAGAGCTAGGTTATATTCACGGGTACCGCGCTCATCAGCGTGACCGCCCAAAATAATGCGTGCCTCAGGCTGTGCCTTCAGGAACCCTGCCTGTCTGTCCAGGACGCGGCGCGCATAATCGCTCAGCTGTGAGCTGTCAAAATCAAACAATACAGTTGTACCCACCTTGGTGAATTCCCGCTTCATCACTTCAGCTGGATCTTCAGGTGTTTCTTCAACTGTTGTGGTCGCTGTGCTGGTTGCAGCTGTGCTTGTGCCTGTAGAGGTTGAAGCTGTTGTGCTACCAGTTGCGCTGCTATCTGTAGTCGAAGCTGTTTCACAAGCAGCAAGAAGTGCGGCAGCGGCAACAAGGGTAAAAATTCTTTTGATCATTTGTTTGGACCTCCAACTGGCCATATAAATATCTAAACTCGTGCGTTCACCGCTAGTCACCCTATCAGACCCTGCCTGATTTGATTTAACCGATGAAACAGCTGCCATACCGAGCCAGGACTTGTGCATCTGAGCGATGTTTCAATTTGAAACTTTGCCGCAGAAAACAAGCTCAGCCTGTGAACAGCGAAACTCCCAATGTAACTCAAACCACAAATGGCCAGAAAAATCAACCTCTAATCATGTTCTGAAGGGGCCAGAATGCGTAACAAACCCGCTATTGCAGAAGCGGTGACCAGGCAGGATCACTTGCATCGGCTGGCGTTACCACACGCCGTTCATTAAATCCTGTAATATCAATGCGATACAAATGTGTCTCGCCGCCTTCACCAGTTTCCGATACAGGCTGCTGCTTGAAATACATCAAAACACGTCCATTTGGCGCCCAGGTTGGGGCTTCCACCAGAAAGCCGCGTGCCAATAAACGCTCGCCACTGCCATCCACATTCATCACCCCAATGAAAAACTCGCCCCGATACATTTTGGTAAAGGCGATTATATCCCCGCGCGGTGACCATACCGGGGTTGCGTAACGCCCGTTGCCAAAGCTGATACGCCGCACTCCGCTGCCATCGGCGCGCATGGTATAAAGCTGTTGTGAGCCGCCCCTGTCGGAATTAAATACGATAAATTGGCCATCAGGTGAATAAGAAGGCGAGGTATCAATAGAAGGCGAGCGGGTAAGCTGGGTAATTGTCTGGGTTGCCAGCTCCATCTCGTAAATATCGGTTCGTCCATCTTCTGCCAGGCTCATGATCAATTTTGTTCCATCCGGACCAAAACGCGGAGCAAAGGTCATGCCTGGAAAACTGCCCAGACGTTCTGTGCGGCCGGTTACAACATCCAGCAAATATACATTCGGCTCATCATTGAAATAATTCAGATAGGCAATTTCATTCGCGGTTGGCGAAAAACGCGGCGTTAGCACCAAATCATTGCCAGTGGTCAGGAATTTATGGTTATGACCATCCTGATCCATAAAAGCCAGACGCTTGATACGCCGATTTTGGGGACCGGATTCCGATACATACACAATTTGAGTATCAAAATAGCCTGTATCGCCCGTAAATTCCTCATAAACAAAATCAGCTATCTGATGGGCGATGCGGCGCAACCCTGCCGGATCCGCAGAACCGCCCCCTTCGGTAATAGAACGTTGCGAGACGACATCCCACAGGGCAAATTCCACTTGCAACGCCCCATCATTATCCAGAAAGGCCGAGCCGATAAGCAGCCCTTTTGCCCCAATCGGTGTCCAGTTTGAAAAATTTGGACGCACATCTGGCGAGGCTGGCGGCGCAATAAAGGCCGCGCTATCAATTGATAAAAACAGACCAGAGCTGACCAAATCATCGGAAATAATCTGGGCAATTTGCCGGCCGACATCTGACGGGGTGCCATCCAGACCAGTAAAATCAGCGATAGCCACGGGGATCGGTTCTATCTGGCCTTCGGTGACATAAAGGCGCTGGCTCTGGGCGTTGGCCGGCCCAGCCAGACCTATACCCAGCCCTAGCAAACAGATAAACAGCCCTGTTATCAGGCGTTTTAGAGACTGATTTTTGAACCCTGTCATGCTTTATTCCTTTGACCCCATCACATCGTTCCGCGTTGCATAAATGTAGAATTAAACCCTATCGGCAAAATTTTCCAAGACTCATATTTATCTGCTGGCAAGGGCAAGGGCTGGCAGTCCAACACTGCCCGCCTTGCAGCCAGAGCCACAATACGATAATTCCTGTCACTTGTCAGGCGGCCATTATCCACAAAGGTGATTTTCTCCACACTGCCATCACGGCGCATTTCCAAATCCACATCAACGACTTGTTCTGCCAATTCTTCAGTCGCCCCGGGTGGCAATACAAAACAGCGGGAAATATGATTCAGCAAGCGGTCAATTTCAGACATGCCCAGCGGCAATACAGACGTGCTTTCCGGAGCGCGTATCGCCTCTCCCACAGCGGCCGATAGCTGATTAGCCATCGCCAGCTTATCCTGTTTTTGCTGCGCCTTTTTTGTCTCATCAGCCTTTTTCGCCAGCGAGGCCTGGGCCAGATTCTGTAGCACCCCATTCATCGCTTCTGCCTTTTCTTTTTGCTGGCTTTTTTGTGCCAGCTTATTTGGCCGCTTTACCGGACTTGGTGCCGGTTTCGGTTTTTTCGGCGGGGTTGGCCGTGAAACTGGTGTTGCGACTTTTACCAGCTTTGGCTTTTGGGCAGAACGCTCTGGTTTAGCCTGCGGCACTGGCACTGGCTTGTCTGGCAGTATTTCTGCTTTTTCAATAACCGGCTTTGGTGGTGCGGGTTTCGGCGGCGGGGCTTTTGCACTTACCTGAGGCTCAGGCGGAGGTGGCGGTGGTGGCGGAGGTGGTGGCGGCTTTTTCCGGCTTGCTTCCTGTTCTGGCTCAGGGCTGGATTTTGCACTATTGCTTGCCGCCAGATTAGTTTTTGGCAGCGTTGCCACTACATCCACGATAATCAGGGGCTGGGCATTGATATCCTTATCCTGCAAAAATGGCCAGCCTATCATTCCCAATGCCACTATCAAAACATGGAACAGGGCAGACTGCACCAGGGGGCGGGTCAAGATAGAAGGATGTAGCCAACCCATCATCGCTCTATTCCTCTGGCAATTCCGCCACAAGCGCTACCCGCTCAAAACCTGCAGACTGGATACGGCCCATCAGAACAATCACCTCACCATAGGCCACTTGCCTGTCGCCGCGCACAAAAATACGTACATCTTTATTCGCATCACCAATGGCCGCCAGACGCGGGATCAGCTTTTCTGCCTCTATCTCATTATCTTGCAAAAATACCACACCATCTTTTTTGATGGTCACCACAAGCGGAGCCTGATCAGCGTTAATCTGGCCAGCTTTTGTTTTTGGCAAATCAACAGGCACCCCGACTGTTAGCAAGGGTGCGGTGACCATAAAGACAATCAGCAACACCAGCATTACATCGACAAAAGGCGTGACATTTATCTCGCTCATCGGTCTGGCGCGCCGACCCCGGCGTCCGCTTTTTTGATTATTCAAGGCCGCGCCCATCTCTATTTACCCCCCTCATCCAGCTGGCGCCCTAACAGGGTGGTAAATTCCTGTGCAAATACCTCCAACGCGCTGGAAACCTTGTCCAGATCGCCAGTGAATTTATTATAAGCAGCAACCGCAGGGATAGCGGCGGCCAGACCAAGCGCGGTAGCAAATAGCGCCTCAGCAATGCCGGGGGCAACCACAGCCAGGCTGGTATTTTTGGATTCAGCAATCGACTGAAAGGAATTCATAATCCCCCAAACCGTACCAAACAAGCCAACAAAGGGGGAAACCGAGCCGATAGAGGCCAGAAAATTCATGCCACGTTCCAGCGCATCCATCTCTCTGGTGATGGTCAGGGTCATATTCCGTTCGATACGCGACAGGATAGAAGCTTTCAAATCACCGCGCAAATCAGCGGTCAGCCCCTTTACCGTTGCCCGCCGCCATTCACGCATGGCTGAAACAAATACTTTGGCCTGAGCGCTTTCGGGATCATCGCCTGTCTGATTATATAGCTCGTTCAACGAGCCGCCCGACCAGAACATTTCATCAAATGCAGCGGCATGTTTTTTCTGGCGACGGATCATCTTAATTTTTTCAAAAATGATGGCCCAGCACCAAATAGAGGCCCCAACCAGCAGCAGCATGACAAATTTCACCACCGGGTCAGCCGCAAAAAATAGCCCCATGATGCTGAGATCATGCGCCTGAGAGGTTGCTGTTATGACGGTATTTTCAATCGCAGACTCTGTTGCCATTTTTCCTCAACTTCCTTCATTCATCAAAAATCTGATTGTCCATATAGACCATAGAGATAGGGGAATGCCAGCTTTGTATCTTCATCACAAAAATCAAATAGCCTGAGCCCGCTGCGTTAACAGGGGTCTTTGGCCACCCAAAACACCCCTATTTGGTTAAGATGTAGGCTGAAATGTTCTGAAAACAGCCTGTAGAGGCTCTGGAAATTTCCGCGGCCCCTGTTCAATATCTATCCAAGCAGCTTTCACTAAAACTCTGGCGAAATTAAGGCCAGTTGCTAATGAATTAATATCTTGTTGCAGAATTGTTGAGGCACCGCCGAGCTGTATACAGGTCGTTTCAATATAAAGCTGTTCATGCAAATGGGCAGGGCTGTTATAATCTGTCTCGATATGGGTAATCACAAACCCCTGTTGACGTTCGCGTAGCCAGTATTGCACGTCAAACTTACAGGCGCGTAGCAAGGCTGAACGGGCACGCTCGGCAAAGTTTAAATAGGTGGCGTGATAGACAATGCCGCCAGCATCGATATCTTCATATTGAACGGTAACCCCGTATATATGGCGGTTTTGATCTGGCAGTGAGCGGTCGATGAACCCGTCTAATCCTACGGCGGCTTGTTGAATCAAAGCTTCTTCAAATTCTGGCACGATGGTTTGACACCCTATTTTACTTTATAACTATTACTCAAAACTTACCGTCACAGTACAAACAGCAACATATTCCCTGTTATCCACACCCCGTTAGTCTGAGTCTAGGTCAGACCGGCTGGTAGATGCAAGTAAATCAAGCTGTCTTGTCGCCTCTATCGGCGCATCCATACCCAAATAATCCCAACCTGCCGGGGACAGGCAGCGTCCCCGCGGCGTGCGGATTAGCAGCCCTGTTTGCAATAAATAGGGCTCGATAACTTCTTCCAGCATATCGCGCTGCTCAGACAAAACCGCCGCCAGCGTTTCCACTCCGACCGGACCGCCGCCATAAGAGCTAGCCAAACAGGATAAATAACGCCTGTCCATACTATCCAGCCCTTGTGCATCGACCTCAAGCCGGCCAAGGGCGGCATCGGCAATAGATGCGCTCACCTCGCCGGCTCCCCCTACCAGCGCAATATCACGCACCCTGCGCAACAGCCGGCCAGCTACCCGCGGCGTGCCTCTGGAACGGCGGGCAATTTCCAGCGCGCCATCAGCGCTCAGCGGCATCTCCAGCTTTTCTGCCTGGCGGTTCAAAATCGCCACCAATTCTTCGGCACTATAGAATTGCATGCGCATCTGAATACCAAAACGATCCCGCAAGGGGGTGGTTAGCAAACCAGAACGGGTGGTTGCCCCGACCAGGGTAAAGCGCGGCAAATCAATCCGCACCGAGCGTGCAGATGGCCCCTCACCAATGATAAGATCCAGCTGAAAATCTTCCATTGCGGGATATAATACTTCTTCCACCGCAGGGTTCAGGCGGTGAATCTCGTCAATGAACAAAACATCGCGCGGGCCAAGATTGGTTAGCAATGCCGCCAGATCGCCAGCGCGCGCAATAACCGGCCCGGAGGTTGCCCTGAACCCGACGCCCAGCTCGTTAGCGATAATCTGGGCCATTGTTGTTTTGCCTAGCCCCGGCGGGCCATGCAACAGGGTATGATCCATGGCCTCACTGCGCTGGCTAGCGGCGTGAATAAAGGTTTCCAGATTGGCCCGGCCTTGCCCCTGACCGATAAATTCACCCAGCCTTAAGGGGCGCAGAGCCGGATCAGGTGCGCCTTGTGCCTCGCCATCTATCAGGCGGTCGGTTTCAGAGAAAGTGGAAGAAGGGGGTTTTGTCACGCCTGAATCTCTATATTTTTTCTATCTCGTTATTAATTCTGTCTCTTTATTGATTCTATATCTTACTTAATTCTGGCGAAGGATGTAGCGCCGATAAGATAACCAGCCAAGCTTTTATCGTCCCAAATGTTTCAATGACGCCGCGATTAAGGCAGATATATCACTGTCCTGCCCTTCTTTCCGGGCTGTTTGCAAGGCGGTAAACGCCTCTGTGCGAGAATAGCCCAGATTGACAAGGGCTGAAAGCGCATCCTGCATTATCGCATTTTGGGCCGTGCTATCTGCCTGTGTGCCGCCAGCGGCCTCTACCCCGCCAGCTGCCAGACCTGCCCCTGCCAATGCCCCGGTTTTTTGCGCCAGTTCATTAACAATCCGCAACGCCAGCTTTGGCCCAATACCATCTGCCCGTGCTACCATTGCCTTATCGCCAGCTAAAATAGCCTGTGCCAGCTGATCTGGCTCTAGCACGGTCAGAATAGATAAGGCCGCTTTTGCGCCCACCCCTTGTACGGTTTGCAACAGGCGAAAGGCAGCACGTTCCGGCTCTCCCGCAAATCCATACAGGGTCATGGAATCCTCGCGCACCACCAGCTCTGTTAGCACGGTCACCTCGGCGCCAATACCGCCAAGCTGGGACAGGCTGCGCCCGCTGGCAAATATCTGATAGCCGACACCCATCACATCCAGAACCAGATAGGCCAGGTCCTGGGCAACTATCCGGCCTTTTAGCTGTGCTATCATGATACCTGCTCCTTACATTTCTAGGCCAATAAATCCCGGCCCAATAAATCTTAATCTAGCTAGACTCATCTTGCTTGGCCAGCGCGGCAGCGATAGCCCGCTCTAGCCCGCCCTGCGCCGTTTGTGTCTGTTCAGCAGAAGCCATTTTCGAGCTACCCCCTTGCAAGCCAGCTATGGCCATCGCCAGCGCATCGCCAGCATCAGAAGCGGGTGTGTTAATATTCAGCAGACGGGCAACCATTTCCGAGACCTGTTTTTTGTCTGCCTTGCCAGTACCAACAACGGCCTGTTTCATCCGCAATGCAGAAATTTCGTATAAAGGAAGTTTAGCCCGCCCGCATACCATCACCCCTACCCCGCGGGCCATGCCCAATCGCAAAGCAGAACGGGGACTATTGACCACAAAAATTTCTTCGATGATGGCAGCTTGCGGCTGATGCGTAGCGATAATCGCCTCTAGCTGGTCAGCAATTCCGCCCAGCCTGTCGGTATCGGCATCGCGTGCGGTACTGCGAATAATACCATGATCATGATGGCGCAGGCGCAGGCCCTGCAGGGATACCAGGCCCCACCCGGTTGCGGTCAGCCCCGGGTCGATGCCTAGCATCAGCATGGCCTATGCCTCAATTTTAGCCATAATTTCATCAGAAATCTCAAAATTGAAAGACAGGCTCTGCACATCATCATTATCTTCGATGGCATCGATAAATTTTAACAAGGTTCGGGCCTGATCTTCATCAACGGACAGCTCATTCTGGGCAATCCAGGTAAGCTCTGCTTCTTCGGGGGCGCCAAACGCTTCTTGCAGGGCCTCGCGCACCGCGTTAAAATCTTCGGTCGAGCAGGTAATAACATGACTGTCTGCATCTGATTCTACATTATCCGCCCCAGCCTCCAGCGCGGCTTCAAACATCGCTTCTGCATCGGCAACGCCGCCAGCAAACACAATCTGCCCAACCTTATCAAACATAAAGCTGACAGACCCGGTCTCACCAAGAGTGCCGCCAAACTTGCTAAAGGCCGCCCGCACCTCGGAGGCGGTACGGTTGCGGTTATCGGTCATCGCTTCAACAATAAAAGCGGTGCCGCCCACCCCATAGCCTTCATAGCGGATTTCTTCATACTGCTCGCCTTCGCCGCCTTCAGCTTTTTTCAGTACCCGTTCAATATTATCCTTTGGCATATTGGCAGCCCGTGCGGCCAGTAACGCCCCGCGCAGACGCGGATTGCTGGCCGGATCTGTGCCGCCGCGCGCGGCAACGGCCAGCTCTTTGATAAGGCGGGTAAAGATTTTAGCGCGTTTTTTGTCCTGCGCGCCCTTGCGATGTTGAATATTTTTAAATTTGGAATGGCCTGCCATCTGCTCCGGCTCCGCTTGTCGATTGTCATCTGAGATCGGAATTTACTAGTTCTGGTTCTGATATAGCAGAAGGGCAAATAAGAAAAAAGATGAGGCAGTGAAATTCTTTTTTCCCTCGCCAACCCACCTGCCCGTATCAAACAACGCTGCAGTAGCTAGGCAGAGGGCATCAGAATACCATCTTTGCGAATTTGGCGCACCGCTACCGCAAGACCGGTATCGGGGTCTATATCTACCAACACCCCGCACAAGCTGGGCGTGCCAGTGGCGACCGCTAATTTGCCTGCTGGCTTGCCATTAAACCGGCCTGTTGCCGCTTCTTTTTGCATGCCGATAACCGAATTATAATCCCCGCACATACCAGCATCTGTCTGATAGGCAGTACCGCCTGATAATATCCGGCAATCGGCTGTCGGAATGTGGGTGTGCGTGCCGACAACCAATGACGCCAAACCGTCAAAGTAATGTCCCATCGCCATCTTCTCTGATGTGGCCTCGCCATGGAAATCCACCACCAGCGCATCAATATCCCGGCCCAGTTTCATACTCGCTTTTATCTGATCAGCTGCGGCAAAGGCATTGGCATTTTCAGCCATAAATAAATTCGCCATTATATTGACGACACCCAGCCGCTGGCCCGCAGCGTTCTGCACAATGGTGCGGCCTTGTCCCGGCAACCCCTCTGCCATATTCATCGGTCTGATTAAATTTGGCTGACTGTTCATATAAGAGGTGATTTCAGCTTTATCAAAAGCGTGGTTACCTGTGCTCAGGACATCAATGCCACAGGCGAACAGCTCATCACATATTACCGGGGTGACGCCGAACCCGCCTGCCGCGTTTTCGCAGTTCACAACCACGAAATCACACCCCAGCTCAACCCGCAGGTCTGGCATCTGTTCAATTACGGCCTGCCGCGCGGCCCGACCAACAATATCCCCTAAAAATAGAATGCGCATTTTTTATCTGCTTTCACATCAGTTTGTTGACCAGTTGGGCTGTTATCTGCCTAGATTCACGTTTGCGTCTCTTGCCCGCCGCCAGCCTTGCGGCGTCAGCACATCATCAAGCGGCTGATCATAAGGCCCGATGACCAGCTGGTCCATTTCCTGGGCTGAATAGGCCATCCCTATCGCCGTCACCTGGTGACCATCACCTCGCAAGGCCGCCAGCGTGCGATCATAATATCCGCCGCCATAGCCCAACCGGTGGCAATTCCCATCAAAAGCCAAAAGCGGAACGCAAATTACATCTGGTGCAAGCTGGTCTGCCTCTGCAAAGGGTTGCTGAATATTATACCGGCCTTGATCCAGCTCTGCCCCATAATCCCAGGCATGAAAACTGAGCGCGGTACCAGCAGGACCAGTTATCGGCAGACATAAGCGCACTCCCCTGACCTGTAGGGCGGATAAAAATGGCCTTATATCCAGTTCTGATCGAACCGGCCAATAACCCGCTACACTCTGAGGCGAAAAGCGAGACATAAAACTGTCAGCCCGTTCTGCAAGCGCCTGACTTTGCGCTTCAGAGTGTTCAGCAAGTCGGGCACGCCTGTTTGCTGCGTCTTTGCGTAAACGGGCCTTTGCCTCATCAATAGACTGGGGATCGCAAGGGGGCGGAGTGGCGGGCATGACGTGGTTGGCGGCTCCGGTCAGGCGGTGGGCGACAAGCGCGCATTCACCGCGGCCTGTTTTTAACAATAACTCAGGTGGTGACAGCCAGAACAACCGTTGGATGTTTTCATCCTCTGTGACCTGTAAAACAGGTGGGCACCACGATAGCCAGACCGCGATCGGGCCAGAGGCAGTCCCCTACAGAAGATTATGGTCCCAGGGATTGAAATGCCGCGCG
>JBMHCK010000030.1:0-6495 GCA_049889955.1 Puniceispirillaceae bacterium (SeqCode) | reverse complement strand
ATAGAAAAACCTTTATATGGCTGGCACCGCGCCTGGCCAATGGCAAGCTTTAGGTCAATTTATGGGAAATATGCAATTTTTGTCGGTGATAGGCTCGCTAAAGCTTTGTCTGGCGGTCGCCTGTTGGGGGGTGTCTATGCCCTTGCTCCTATCCCCTATTGCACCGCCAGAAGTGGCAATGAATGTCGCCTTTATGCTGTTTGTGCTGTATTTAGGGGTTGCATGTCTACGCCTCAGGCGGCAATCGCGCATCATTGTTCTGGCCCTGTTAGGCATAGGTATGCTGGTATTGCCAAGATGGCCAGATTGGGTGCAGATAAAACAGACAGGCAGTTTTGTTCTTATTTTTGCCTGCTTAATGCCAACCCTGACCCTGGTTCGGGCAACAGCGATGACCATGCCGTCGGTTGCCCGTACACAAGACAGACTGGCCGCACTGCCCCCTGAACATAGCGCCTCTGGCTTGCAGCTGGCTAGCCAGATGCTAGGCTCGGTCATGAATATTGGGGCATTTGCACTGGTATCAGCAGCTCTGCCCTCAGATGCCAGCGAGGCGCGGCGCCGTGTTGCCGCAGAAGCGGCCTTGCGCGGCATGAATGCAGCGGTGTTATGGTCTCCTTTTTTCATCAGCTTTGCGGTAGCCGGAATTTATTTGCCAGCGGGATTTGCGCCCGGGGCTATTACGCTGGGCATATTTCTGTCTTTTCTATTTTTTATAATTACCTCGGCTCTGGCAGCGCCGGCAGGGACGCGATTTGCCATAGGGCAGTCCTTAAAACCGCTTGCGCCTATCGCCTCGCGCCTGTTTCTGGCGGTCTTTTGTGTGATGGTGTTATCCTTTATCACCGGGCTTACGGCTCTTTATGCGATTATTGCCACCATGCCGCTTTTATGCGGGGTACAAATGCTGCGTCGGCGCGATACCATACAGGCGATTTTAGCCAATTTCAGGCAGTTACAAAAAAATAGCGGGGATGATCTGGTTATTATTTCAGTATCCATGCTGATCGCCTCACTGGCCGGGCAAACAGATTATATGACCTCAATGTTAAGCTCGATATTTGGGCAGGCACCTGAAATTCAGATTATGCTGTTTGCCCTTCCTGTTATTGTCTGGGCGGGGTCGGTCATAGGGGTGCATCCAGTTATTTCATCTGCGCCGCTTCTGACTTTTTTCTCGCCAGGCATTACAGTTTATGATGCGATGTTTCTGGCTCAGGCCCATATGTTGGGCTGGAGTACCGGGACCATGATGTCCTATTCCTCGCTATCTGTGGTAACGGTGGGCGCACAATTCAGGCTAAGGGCGATGCAGCTTTCCTTTGGGCCAAATTTCCTTGCGGCTGGCGGGCTGGCGATTGGCGGCGGCATAGTGCTGGGGCTTTTGCATAGCCTGTGTTCTGGCCTGCTGCCTGGCTAACAAAGATTGACATAAAAAAAGCTGGCCATCACAGCCAGCTTTTAACATGTGGGTTTGGTTAAGGCAGCTTATCCGCCAAGGAAGAGACGGCCAACATCCGGGTTCTGCAACAAATCATCCCCCTTATCGGCAATCGCTGTCTCGCCAGATACCAGCACATAGCCAAGATCGGCAAAGGACAGACCTTTCTTTGCGTTCTGTTCCACCATGATAATGGTTTTGCCATCTCTGTGCTGAAGGTCAGCAAGAATTTCAAACACCATATCAATAAAGCGTGGTTCCAGACCAATAGATGGCTCATCCACCAGCAATACTTCCGGGTTCATCACCAATGCCCGGCTGATCTCCAGCAAGCGGCGTTCCCCGCCTGAAAGCACGCCTGCAGGCTTGTCACGGCGTTCGGCCAGTCGGCTATATTTATCAAACACCATCTCTGCAGCGGCTTTTGCTTCCAGCGGTTTGTTTTTCAAAAAGCCGCCCATCAGCAGATTTTCTTCCACAGTCATTTGCGGAAAGACCGACTTATCCTGCAGGATATAGGCGATACCCGCCTCGGCCAGTTTCTGGGAGGGGGTCAGGTTGGTGACATCCTTGCCGGCAATGCTGATTTTGCCAGAAAAGATGTTGGTGAAGCCAAAAATAGAGTGCAGAACCGTTGATTTGCCGGCGCCGTTTGGCCCGATCAAACATAAGGACTGCCCTTTTTTGATTTCCAATGTGAATTCATGCAGAATTTCCATCTTGCCATAGCCAGCTCTTAAGTCCTCTATGGTCAGCAGAGGGTCATTATCTGCCAGCTTCAGCAACTCTTTGTGCGTTGGGGCGTTTGCCGCAATAGAGGCCGCTTCTTTGGCCACCTGATCCACGGACATCACCACATCTACACCGCCGCCACCATAGCCGGTAACTTTTTTAACCGATTTGGCCGCAGATTTTTTCTGCCCTTCTTTCTTTGTTGGGGCTTTCTTTGGTGCGGCTGTTTTCGCGGCCGCCTTTTTAGCCTGTGTAGTTGCTTTCTTAGCAGCTGTATCTTTCACAGCAGCCTTGCTTGCGGCTTTCTTGGCAGTAGTCTTTGCCTTTTTAGCAGCTGTTTTTTTCGGGGCTTTAGCCATTAATGTCCTCCGAGATAGGCGTCAATAACACGTTGATCATTCTGCAACTCCGAAGGAGCGCCACTGGCCAGCATCTGACCATTGGACAGACAATAAATATGTTCAGCCAGATTCATGATAACCCGCATGTTATGTTCGATTACACACAAAGTGATACCAAGCTCTTCATTCGCCCGCCGCAACCTGTCAATCAGGCCGTTAATCAGCGTCGGGTTAATACCAGCGGTTGGCTCATCCAAAAGCAGAACTTTCGGCTCATTCATCAGCGCCATTGCAAATTCAAGCAGCTTTTGCTGACCAAAGGATAAATCCCCTGAAATCAGATTACGCTTTGAATATAGCCCGACAAATTCCAGCAGATGTTCGGCTCTGTCTTTGATCTCACCGCGGCGACTAGCAAAGATACCATCTTTTGAGTCCTTGCGATGCGAGACAGAGATTTGCATGTTATCCACACAATTCATCTTGGTATAGATACGGGTCTGCTGAAATGTTCTGAGCAGGCCGAGACGCGCAATATCGCCAACGACCAGCTTGGAAATTTCCTGACCATCAAATTCAATCGTGCCGCTATCGATAGGATGATATCCAACAATTGAATTGAACAAGGTGGTCTTGCCGCACCCGTTAGGGCCAATAATCCCTGTTATGGACCCTTTTTTGACTGTCATCGAAATATCTACATTGGCTTTTACACCGCCATAGGATTTGGAGACATTATTTACTTTGATAATATCAGTCATTTACGCCTCCGCCTTTTCAGATGATTTGCCATCATCCACAACGATACCAAACATTTCAGGATATTTCGTTTGCAGCCAGCCCATCAGACCCTGCTGGAAATACACAATATTGATGATCAGGATTAGACCAAGCGCAATCCACTGCAGATTCAGCAAATATGTCCATGTGGCTTCTTTTACAACATGGAAGATAATCGCGCCCAATACTGGACCCCAAAGCGTGCCTTTGCCACCAAGCAGAACCATCGCCACCATAAAGATACCAAAAGTTGGAATAGGATAGGCGACTTCTTTATCAATAAAGCCGGCCATATTCCCAGCTACAGCGCCAATCGCCCCCATAAATAGAGCCGCGACACCCCAGCCAATCCGCTTATAGACAAGCGTTGGAATACCCATTGCTTCTGCTTTATCTTCATCATCGCGAATGGCGTTAATGGCCAGACCAAATTGTGTGGAATACATCCACCGCAATAAGAAATGCGCGATAATGGTAAGAACAAAGCACAGAATATAAAAGAAGGTAGAGCGGAATTCGATATCACCCGGGAAGAGCGGCATGGAAATACCCGACGCCCCACCAACATAATCAATGGTGATAGTTACTTCTGCAACCATAACCGCGATCCCCAGAGAACCGATGGCAAAATAAGGTCCGCGCAACCCAAACATAAAGGTTGAGAGTATCAATGACATCACCAGCGCAGCCAGAGCCGCCACGATGATACCAATGAAGAGACCATAAAAATATTCTGCGTCGGTAAATTCTGGCTTAACGGCCCCCATTGCAGAGGTGTATTCGCCAACACCGCCATCATAGAAAAAGGCGATTTGAACAATTGCAGAAACATACATCCCTACACCAAAGAAGGCGATATTTCCAAGTGAATTATAGCCCATCTGGCCGCCTAGCGTGTCCCAGGTCGAGGCCATCAAAACCATCATCCAGAGATATGCGATAGACAATGTATATTCAGGGAACAACATGGGTCCAAAGACACCAAATAGCCCCAAACCCGCATAGGTTATGAGTGTGTTTTTCTTTATCATTATCTTAATACCTGTCTGTTGCGCCGCATTGAATATTGACGCCAGATGAGAACCAGAACGAGCATAGTTACCGGTGCTGCAACTTCATAAGCAGTCCCGATAAGCATCCCGGTGTATTTTTCAACCAGCCCGATCCCGAACGCCGCGCCGATAACACCTGGCAAATTGCCAAGGCCAGCCGCGGTCACAATTGCAAAAGAGCGCACGGAATAGGTCACACCATAGAAAGGCTGGATAACCCAAATAATAGATACCAATACCCCGGCCGCCCCGCAGATAGCAGAATTAAAGGCAAAGGTGATGGCATAAATACGATCAGTGTTAATCCCAAGCACTCTCGCGGCTCTTGGATCTTGCGCGGTTGCCCTGATAGCTTGCCCTGTACGTGACTTCTTCATGAAGATAACAACGCTTAAGGCAATGGCCGCTGCCAAAAATAGGGATAAAATTTTAGATGATGGCACATTGACCATATTATCAAAGAAGTCAAAGTTAGGCATATGCAAATCAATGATTTGTACTTCTGGCCCGTAAATCAGGTTCATCACCTGTTGCATCAGCAATGACAACCCAAAGGTGGCCAAAAGTGATACAAACATATCCTGGTTAATAATCCGGCGGATCATCCCCACATAAATTACCCAGCCATAAACAAACATGGCGGCAACAACGATGATCAATATAAGCGGCAAGGGTACATTGGCATGTGATAGGGACAGCGCCATATAGCCACCCATAATCACAAAATCCCCCTGGGCGAGGTTTTTAATATTCATAACGCCCCAAACAAGGGCCAGCCCATAAGCACTTAGCGCAAAGACGGCACCGACAAAGATGCCTTCCAAAATCACCTGCACGTTAAGGATCGGCGCCCATACAAAAAGGAGCTGAAGATTGTCTAACATGAGTATCTCCGATGAGAAGAAAAAGGAAAAAGAAAAGAAGGGAAAATACTTTCCCTTCTTTTCTGAAAATGGATGATTAGTATGTCACGTTCCGTGGGAATGTCATGTCCTTGAAGGACTCTACTAACGAGTACGCGCCATCAGCGCCAATTTGACGCATAAACATTGGCTTGGCGATATTATTCCCAGCTTCTGAGAATTTGATGTCGCCATAGAAGGTTGTCATTTCAAGTGCAGAGATTGCATCTCTTACAGCATCCTTATCGAGGCTGTTAGCAGCTTCGAAGCCTTCTTTCCATACATAAACAGCAGCAGATGCCTGAGCTGACTGGTATGGAACGGATGTGTATGACGGATAGTCCTTTTTGAAGCCTTCATTCCAGTCCATTGCGCTGCCAAACATTGGGTCAGATTTTGACAATGTTTCTACCCACTGTGTTGGGCAAAGGAAGCCAGTCGCCGCATTCGGGAATTTTTCTTGGACTTTAGCCGCTTCACAATGTGTCATGGCGATCATTGGAACATTAACCTTCATTTCGTCAATCTGACGTGCTGCTGTTGCGGCACCTTTTGAGTGACCTGAAATGATCAGAATGTCAGGCTTCAGAGCCTTCACCTTTGTAAGTGTTGTTGACATGTCTGACAAGTCAGCTGGCAACTGGTCATCAATAATGATTTTCATGCCATATTCATTGATATTGTCGATAACGCCAGCTCTCACATCCATTGAGAATGGGTCGCCTTCAAATGCCAATGCAACACGCACTTCAGATGGAGACTTGAAATTCTTTTTTCTTTCCTCGGCAGCCATGTGTACAGCTGAAGCAAGATATTGCTCTGAAGTTGATAGCACGGCAAACAGGTACTTATAGCCTTGGGTGAACAAAGAGCGTGACGCCCCTTCTGCTTCCACCATTGGCACACCAAACTTTTCTGACACAGGGGCAATCGCCTTTGTCATGCCAGAGCTGTATGGACCAAGCATATATTCAACACCATCCTGCTGGATCAGACGCTCAGCAAGTTGAGCACCACGTGCAGGTGTTGATTCATCGTCATAATATTTCACATCAAGCATATATGACTTACCGCCGACTTTCACGCCACCGGCTTCGTTAATTACTTTCACAGCATAGTCGTAACCACGCTGCGTGTGCAGACCGTTTGTGGCATATTTACCAGTTAGAGAGATAGATGAGCCCAAAATAATGGTATCACCCTCAACTTTTGCGAGTGCGGTTCCTGCAACACTTACTGCAAGAGCT
>JBMHCK010000029.1:0-9718 GCA_049889955.1 Puniceispirillaceae bacterium (SeqCode) | reverse complement strand
AGGACTGAGCCTGCCTGAACCACTGCCCCGACTGTCTTTAGATGCAACGCAGAAACAGTGCCATCTTGCGGAGCGCGAATTTCAGCATAGGCTACCTGTCCAGCAAGCGAAGCTTTGCGCGAGCGGGCCTGTGCCAGCCTTGTCTGGGCTTCAATAAGTCTGGAGCGTGCCTCTGCCCGGTAATTTTCCTGAACAGAGGTAATGCGCTTCTGGCGGGTGGTGAGCTCTGAGCGCATCGCGGTGACAGATAATTTTGCCAACTCCGCCCGCCCTTCTGCTTCCTGCAAATTACGCCTGGCCTCGATCAGTTTAATACGCGGCTCATGCCCGGCATCCACCAGCGGTTTTATCATATCATATTGTTCTTGATGAATACCGGCCTGACCTTGTGCAAATACTGCCTCTGCCTTGCGTTCTTCAATATTATGAATAAGTGATTGTACCTCTTGTTCCAACACATCAATCTCGCCGCGCAACGCCCGCAGACGCTGCTGAAACAGCGCCTGTTCTGCGGCCACCTCATCAGGTGCCTGACGTGCCAGCTCGGCAGGAAAGGCCAGATTGGTTCTGCCCGCAGCCTCTGCTTCCAGACAGAGGGTCGCAATCAGCGTATTTGTCAGAACAATTTCATTATCATTATAATCTGCCTGTACATCCTTATCTTCCATCTTGAACATTACATCGCCCTGTTTGACAAGGCTGCCCAGCTCAACACCGATCTCGGTGACCAGACCTGGCAATCGCGCCTGTACAATCTGTACATCAGAAGGTGGGATAATCGCCCCTTCTGCGCGCACCTGTTTATCCAGCTCTGCTGTGCTGGCCCAAAATACCGCAATCACAAAAAAAGCCAGAATAAGAATAAATAACAGCTGGCTTCGAAACATACCGCCTTCTTCTTTGTCTATTTCCTTTTTTGTATAGGATGGCGGCGGGTGCGGGGGCGCCATGAGGCCTCTGACAAGCGAGCTTTATTGCTACCCCCATCATAAAGCGGCATGGACAGGGAAAGCCGCCCCAGCACTTCATATTCGCTCTCAAAATCAGCGACATCAAAAATGGTGCTATCAATATTCAAATGCAGCACTGGCAATAATTCGGCATCTATCGCTTCAATATCATGTACAGATCGCCTGACCTGTAGCTCTATTGCCTGAACCGATTTCAAAGTTTCGATGGCTTTGGATAACAAGGCATTTGGGCGCGCCGCCAGAAACTGGTCCAGCAATAACAACGCCTCTTCTTCAGATAGCCGAAAGCGGGTCTGCAATTCTTCTTTCGACTGGCGTAAATTATTTTCTGCTTCTTTCAGCGCAATCTCGGCATCCAGCAATAACAGGCGGGCCCGCCTTACATCAGCCAAACGCACAAACCCTGCCTCTCCCTGGGCTTCAATAGCTTCAATATGGGGGGTTAAATCCTGCACCGTCTGGTGATTTAAATGCACGACCTCGGTGAACAGATGAATGCGAATGGACAAGGTCAGCAACTGTAATAATTGCTCGGACAGATTTAAATCCAGATTGAGCTGTTCTGCCTCATGCGAGAGCTGTTCTGAGCGAATGCGGTTATCGGTAACATGCCAGTCCCATAATTTATGCCGCAAGCTGACCTCTATATCATAGACATTGAGTTCCCGATCCGAGACGCCGCGTGCTTCTGCGCTATCCTTATCCGTATTGTTAGAGACTTTATAATGACCGAATAATTGACGCTGACCTGTAATAGAGCCAGAGATTTGTGGCCGCGCCTCTGCCCGGTTTAAGCCCAGCCGATACAATGCCTGACAGGTACACGCCCGCCCAGCCTGCATCGCAGGCCGCTCAGACAGGCTGCGCCACACCGCCTCGGATAGCTGAACCGGCTGATCTATGATTGCCGGATTGCGAACGGATAACCCCGAATCACTGCCCCTAAAAGGGACAGTTGGCGAATCAGATGCCTGTAGAACAGATGTCTGGGCAATAGCCGCCAGCGGCAAACAGAACAGCATGCCAATAAAAGTGGTAAAACCACAGGCAGCGATAAGATGCCTGGAAAACATCGTTATTCTATTTCGAAGAAAATAGAACAACAATAACGGGCTTCGATACATTAAAGGACTCCTGAAAGAAACTTGATTCAGGCAGGCATAGTAGGCACAATAATCCTAACAATCGGTAAACAGCGCTTCAAAAAAGTGAAATATTTTCATTCTGGGGCGAAAAATTAATACTTTACTAACCTTTCATTAATAATTTGGTCGCTAATCATGTTTGATTTGGTTTTGCACCAGCCACAGATTCCACCTAACACGGGTAATATCATTCGGCTGTGCGCGAATTCGGGGGCAAATTTGCACCTTATTGAGCCTTTGGGCTTTCGTCTGGATGAAAAATCCTGTCGCCGTGCGGGGCTGGATTACAAAGAGATGGCACGGGTGAAAAGCTGGCCAGATTTTCAAAGCTATCGAACCCAGCGCAGCGAGGGCAAATTATGGCTGGTCACCAAATTCGGGGAAAGCCGATATAGTGATCAGAGTTTCAGCGAAGATGACGGGTTTGTGTTTGGCTCTGAACAGCATGGCCTGCCTGATTCTGTGATGCACTCTGTCCCCGCAGAACAGCGGCTTGCCCTGCCAATGCGCGCTGGCTCGCGCAGCCTGAACCTGTCTAATGCAACAGCGATAATTCTATATGAAGCCTGGCGGCAAATAGATTTTTCCGGCAGTGCAAAAATCGGCGACCCTATATTTTAAGGCAGAATAGAGGCTTGTAACAAAACTGTCATATTTCGGTAATATTCATGTCATGCAAGAAAACGATATTGGCGCATACAAAATAACCGCCTATTGGAGATGTTGATGAAAAAATTACTTTTGACGCTGACCACTGCGCTGCTAGTTTCGGGCACAGCATCAGCACGTGACCAGTTGAGCCTTGCCGGCTCTTCAACTGTTCTGCCTTTTGCGACCATTATCGCCGAAGAAATGGGCAAGAACCCGAATTTTAAGACTCCAGTTGTCGAATCAGGTGGCTCTTCTGTGGGTAAAAAGGGCGTATGTGACGGCATCGGTACAGAATTCATTGATATAGGTAATGCCTCTTCAAGAATGAAGCCAGCCGAATTGGAATATTGTGACAAAAACGGGGTAACCCTGACAGAAATCAAAGTCGGCTATGATGGTATCGCGGTAGCAAACTCGCTAGAGGGCACTACGCTGGAAATCAGCAAGGCAGATTTGGGCAAGGCGCTAACGATTGAAGTACCTGCCTGTGATGCGATTGAGGGTCGCAATGATAATTGTGATGAATGGATCCCCAACCCATTTAAAAAATGGAGCGATATCAACCCTGCCTATCCAGATATCGATATCCGCGTCTATGGCCCACCAACAACCTCAGGTACCCGTGCATCCTTTGCAGAGATGGTGAACCAGAAAGCCTATTGCGGCAAAAACGATATTGCCAAGGCAGCATCCGCAGCACGCGGGGATAAAAAAGGCAAAAAATGCCGCGCCATGCGCACCGATGGTGCCTATGTTGAGGCTGGCGAACAGGATAATCTGATCGTACAAAAGCTGCAGGAAGATAAAGATGCCTATGGTATTTTCGGCTTCTCCTATCTCGACCAGAATCTGGACACTTTACAGAGCGCAGTTGTTGACGGCACTCCGGCTACTTTTGAGCTGATTGCAAGCGGTGAATATGCTATCTCGCGGGCGTTATGGTTCTATGTAAAGCATGAGCATATGAATGTTATCCCTGGCTTGGCTGAATATATGAAAGAATGGACAAAGCATTGGGACGAAGAAGGCATTCTTACAGACACCGGCATGGTACCGATGTCAGAAGAAGAGCGCGCCAGCTATGCTAAAGCCATGACTGAGCTGCCAAAGTTGACAGCAGACATACTAAAGAAGTAATCAAGTTCTAGACATTTAAGCGTGCCGCATTTCGGTGCGGTACGCCTTTTCTTATGTGGTAGGCATCTATGCAAAATTTTCAACTTTATGCTGTTTGTATTTGCATTGCCGCTATTGCCTATTTCTATGGCCGCTCGCGTATCACAAGCTTCGTGAATGCTGCCCAGACAAGGGCAAATTCCCTGCCTGTTTATTATGGTATGTTCCCGGCCCTTATCGCGCTTATTCTGCCTGCCCTTATTATTGCTAGCTGGCTGATAGCAGAGAGCATCATTATGGATATGATGCTGTTGAATTCACTGCCCGCATCGATAACGCAAACAGAGGATTTTTCTGATTCAGTTGCGCTGGCGCAAATTTATAACATGGCCGCTGGCATTTCGGTTGGGGATGTCCCGCAATGGGTAACAGATGCCGCCGCCCAATTCTGGGTATGGAAATCACAATCAAATATGATGATGACCATTCTTGCTATTGGCGCCTCGCTAATGGGTAGTATTTTTGCCCTTCGGCGCATCGCACTGGATTTCAGAGCGCGTAATGCGGTAGAGCGCATTATTCATCTGGCATTGATTGCCTGCTCGATTGTGGCGATTTTCACTACTATCGGCATTGTGTTTTCCGTGATTTTCGAATCTATCCGGTTTTTCCGGCTGATCCCGCCATTGGAGTTTCTGACCGGCCTGACATGGAATCCCGAATTTGAAGGGGCGGCCCGAGCTGGATCAGGGCAAGGTGGCAGTGCGGCCTATGGCTCCATCCCGTTATTTGTGGGCACCTTTTTAATCTCTATCATCGCGCTGACCGTGGCTATTCCCATTGGCCTGCTATCAGCGATTTATCTCTCTGAATATGCCTCTAAAACGACCCGCTCTCTGGTAAAGCCTGCGCTGGAAATTCTGGCTGGTGTTCCAACCGTGGTATATGGATTTTTTGCCGCCCTTACCATCGCTCCGTTATTTAAAAATGTTGGCGAATCCTTTGGCCTTAGCGTGGCCTCGGAATCCGCTCTGGCAGCGGGGTTTGTGATGGGGATTATGATTATCCCCTTTATTTCCTCTTTATCAGATGACGTGATTAATTCTGTTCCACAATCCCTGCGTGATGCTGCTTTCGGGCTTGGCTCCACCAAGAGCGAGGCGATTAAAAATGTAGTGTTGCCAGCGGCTCTGTCGGGTATTGTTGCCAGTGTTATTCTGGCGGTCTCGCGTGCAGTGGGAGAGACCATGATTGTGGTGATGGCCGCTGGCCTGGCCGCTAATCTGTCCATTAATCCACTAGACGCGGTAACTACGGTGACAGCGCAGATTGTAACCATTCTGGTAGGGGATCAGGAATTTGAATCTGCCAAGACCCTGTCTGCTTTTGCCCTTGCGCTGACCCTGATTGTGGTCACTTTGGGGTTGAATTTTATGGCGCTACGGATCGTCAAGAAATACCGAGAACAATATGATTGAGAAGACCGAGGCGCAGAAAAAAACCGAAGCATTATTGCTGGCTGGCCTGAAAGCACGCCGGGCCAAGGAAAAGCGTTTTGTCTGGCTAGGCCGTGCGGCGATTACCATTGCGCTGTTTTTCCTGGCGGTTCTGTTTATCTCTATCGGCTCAAAGGGCATACCCGGCTTTTTTCAGCATTATGTCACCCTTGAAGTATCTCTGGATCGCGCCAGGCTGGACCCGGCAGGCGATATGTCAGATCAATCCTTTTTCGACGGCCAGGCAAAAAAGCTGGTATATGAAGCGATTTATGCCGAGCTGGATATTACCGGGCGCACACCCAAAAAGATGGCCCGCAAGCTGTTATCAAACGGCTCGGATGTGCGGTTGGTGGAATTTGTAAAAGCTAACCCCGATTTACTGGATAGCGTACATCCGGTAAAACTAGCCCTTGATGATGATGCAGACAGCTATTTGCGCGGCTTTATTGACAAGGATACGCCGGAAAAATTGCGGCGGGTAAAAGACCAGCAAATCCTGTTCCTGGAGGCATTAAAGGAAAAAGGGCTGATTACGCGCGAAATTTCTGACTATCTGTTTTTTGGTAGCGCCTCACGTAATGCCGAAATGGCCGGTATCAAGGGCGCTCTATATGGCTCTATGTTCACATTGCTTATCTGTTTTGTGATCGCGTTCCCGCTAGGGGTCGCAACCGCCATATATCTGGAAATATTTGCGCCAAAAAATAAATTTACCGAAATTATTGAGGTGAATATCAATAATCTGGCAGCGGTGCCATCGGTGGTGTTTGGTATTCTGGGCCTGGCGATTTTTATCAATATGTTTGGCATGCCGCGTTCTGTGCCGTTGGTAGGCGGAATTGTTCTGGCGTTGATGACCTTGCCAACGATAATCATTTCCTCGCGAGCCTCGTTACGTGCGGTACCACCAAGTATCCGTGATGGCGCATTGGGTATTGGCGCTTCAGAAATGCAGGCAACCTTTCACCATGTCGTGCCACTGGCTATTCCGGGCATGTTAACCGGGTCGATTATCGGCATGGCACAGGCGCTGGGCGAGACCGCCCCGCTATTGATGATCGGCATGGTTGCCTTTATCGTGGATATTCCTAACTCACCGTTAGATCCAGGTACGGTGTTACCTGTTCAGATTTTTATGTGGGCAGATTTTGCTGAACGGATGTTTATCCAAAAAACCAGTTCAGCCATTATAATTTTGCTAGCCTTTTTGATTTTAATGAACGGCATTGCCATCTTTATCAGACGCAAGCTTGAGCGGCGTTGGTAGGAAAGAGATAGAGGTAGAATAACATGGCACAAAATAGCGCTGCGCATAGCCCTGAAGTAGAGCCAGTTGTTGTCTGTAAGAATGTAAATGTGTTCTATGGCGACAAACAGGCGATTAATGATATCTCTCTGGATATTCAGCCAAAAACGATTACCTCTTTTATCGGCCCGTCTGGATGTGGAAAATCAACATTTCTGCGCACCCTGAACCGGATGAATGATACGATTGATGGCTGCCGGGTAGAAGGCGAAATCCTGATTGATAACACCAATATTTATCACCCTGATATTGATGTGGTACCGCTGCGCGCCCGTGTCGGGATGGTGTTTCAAAAGCCTAACCCTTTTCCAAAATCAATTTTCGATAATGTTGCCTATGGTCCAAAAATTCACGGGCTGGCGAAAACAAATGCCGAGCTGGCAGATATTGTTGAACAAGCACTGCGCGGCTCTGGCCTGTGGGACGAGGTGAAAGACCGTCTGGATCAGCCTGGCACTGGCCTGTCCGGTGGTCAGCAGCAACGTTTATGTATCGCACGCACCATTGCGGTTGCCCCTGAAATCATCTTGATGGATGAGCCCTGCTCAGCGCTGGATCCTATCGCTACTGCAAAAATTGAAGCCCTGATGACAGATTTGGCAAAAGACTTTACCATAATCATTGTCACCCATTCGATGCAGCAAGCTGCGCGGGTTTCTAAGCGAACCGCATTCTTTCATCTTGGTGACCTGGTTGAGTATGGCAACACCGAGACAATTTTCACCAACCCAGCCAATAGTAAGACGCAAGATTACATCACGGGTCGCTTTGGATAGGAGCATAACTTATGGCAAATGACCATATTTTGGGAACATATGATGAGGAGCTAACAAACCTCAAGATTCTCACAACAAAAATGGGGAACGAATGCTGTGATATGATCCGGCTGGCGGTAGCCTGTGTTATCAGCAATGACAGTACAGGGGCGAAACAAATTATCGCCCGGGACAAGCTGGTAAATGCCATCAATGCTGAAATTGCGGTGCTTTCGCAAAATGTCATTGCGCTGCGCTCGCCAATGGCAAATGATTTACGGCTGATTCTAACGATTTTTCAGAATGCTCTTAATCTGGAGCGTACAGGCGATTTGGCAAAAAATATTGCCAAAATTTCAGCTAAAAATGACCTAGTTATTGATACCGTCATGCGCGGCAAATTGGAAAAATTATCTGAAGTTGTTTTGCAAAATCTGACCGATGTAATCACCGCCTTTAACGAAATGGATGATGCAAAGGCAAAGGCGATTTACGAAGCCGATGAAAAAGTGGACGATTTGCATGATGCGTTTTCCGATACGCTGATGGCCCATCTTCGGTCAGAGGAAAATGATATCGAATCCCTTATGCATTTACTTTTTATCAGTCGCCATTTAGAACGTATTGGTGACCATGCAAAAAATATTGCGGAAGCTACCATCTATGCAGCCACTGGTGAAATTAATCAGTTTGACGAATTCGATGATCGTCAGTTTGAGAATTGGAGCAGATAATGACAAAATCCCCACTTGATCAGGATTTATTCGCACTTGGCCTTGAAAAGCGTAAAGCCACGCTTGGCGAGGAGTATGTATCGGCATCACTGGAAAATGCCGACGAGCTGAGCCGCCCCTTTCAGGAAGCGATGACTGCCTGGTGCTGGGGCTTTGGCTGGGGTGATGAGGTCATTGACGAGAAAACCAGATCAATGATGAATCTGACGATGATCGGCGCGCTTGGCAAGATGAAGGAATGGGAGCTGCATTGCAATGGCGCCATTAACAATGGCTGTACCATGCCGGAAATTCGCGCCATTATTCACGCCATTGCAATTTATTGCGGGGTGCCACAATCGCTGGAATGTATGCGCGTTGCCCGCAAGGTTTTGGAAGAACGCGGCATGCTGTAACCTCCTCCCTTCTTTGACGAAGTGAGGGGCGTATCTGCACCGATAAAATCTGTATCAGAAAATTGGAAGCGGGCCGTGGGCGCCAACATCCAGTCGCCACACAAAACCGCTATGTCCCTCTTGCGGAAACAGACTGCCGATCAGCGGATCATGCCCCGGTATTACCAGCGCCGGTTCTGAGGCAAGCTGTGTAATTGTATCAAATCCCCGCAACATCTGTTCTACATCAACCACGATTGGAAAGGGTTTGCGGGTAATAAAATTTTCATAATAATGCGTGGCATCTGATGCCAGACATAGCCAGCCTGAACGGGTCTTTACCCGCACCGCTTGCAACCCTTTGGAATGCCCGCCGACACAATGCACACTCACCCCATCTGCAACCTGGCCATCGCCATCAAAAAATTCCAGCCGTCCGGAATATAGCGCCTCGACAGCACTGCAAATATGGCTGCCAGTAAAGGGCATTCTTAGCACGTCATTACACATACACGGCCCGGTTGCATAGGCCATCTCGGCAGCCTGCAGGTAAAATTTGGCATTTGGAAAATCGGCCAGCGTGCCAGCATGATCATAATGCAGATGCGTTATAATCACTTTGGTAATGGCCTCAGCTTTTAGCCCCAATGCTTCGATAGCTTTCGCCGGACGACGCTGGATAGGGCGATCACGCTGTGTGCCTTCCTCGTCATCATATCCTGTATCAACTAAAATAGTCTGTGTACCGCAACACAATACCCATACGAAATAATCCATAGGATGCGTACTGTTATGATCGCTATCGAACATAAAGCTGTCATTTCGGGTACGGTTATTTCTATCCGCGTATTTTACTGCATAAACTTCCCATAATGGCTCACTCATTCTTCCCTCCTCCTACGGCTGTCTCCGTGCTGTTATATATCTTAAATATGCTGGCTGGCCTGGGCGAAGGCTGCTGCTGTATCAACATCGGCAAAGGGCTGGGCATCTGGCCAATGAAGATGCTGAATATGGGCAGGGTAATCAGCCAGAATTTGCCGCCCGCCCTCATCGCCCTGAAGTGCTGTCAGCTCACTGAAAAAAGCCCGGCTCCATATCACCGGATTACCGCGTTTCACGGTATCAGATGCCGGCAAGGGCGCATAGGTTGGCAAGGTTATTTGC
>JBMHCK010000028.1:0-12792 GCA_049889955.1 Puniceispirillaceae bacterium (SeqCode) | reverse complement strand
AATGATATCAATGCCCTGATCGATATAATCCAAAATTGAGGCCCGGGCTGCCTCAAAACTGAAATCATCATGATGCAGTAATGTGCCATCCAGATCGGTTAAAAAAATAATACGCAATTCTTGTCTCACCTCCTGCCAGATAGCTAGTAAAAGGCAAAGAGCCGAGAAGAAATAGTGCTAAATAATTATCTCTGTGATGCAAATAACGCATCACAAAAAGGCGGGCTGCCGAATTTGCGGGGCAAAATGTAACAAAGTTCAGCCGTTAGGGGCTATTTCGCCCCGACCGATAATACATCCCAACAGGCGCCCATTGTATGATAATCAACCTTGCCCGCTGGCGATTTCCAGGGCTCTAGCCATTTTCCCTCGCGGCTGACTATCCGGTACCAGCCGCCATGGCGATGATCGATCAGGTGATCCCAGGACCATTGCCATAACCGGTGATAATCTGTGCGATAGGTTGTATCGGATGTCCGTTTCCATAGGCGCCAGGCAGCGGCTAGCGCTTCGGCCTGTACCCAGAAATATTTATGGGCGTCGGCAAATTGGCCATCTGGCGCATAGCCATAGACCAGCCCGCCATGAATATTATCCCAGCCTTTTTCCATAGCGTTATCAAACAGGCGGCGCGCAACAGGCAGATACCAGTCCTGCGGGCGATGTTCATCCAGCTGCAGCAGTAATTTTGCCCACTCTACCTGATGGCCTGGTTGAAACCCCCAGGGTTTGAACAAATCATCCGGCTTGTCGATATTATACTGCCAGTCTGGCTGCCAATCTTGTGTATAATGCTCCCAAATTTGCCCATCTGCCTGGTCAGCCAGGGTGCGGCAAAATTGGCGTGCTACCTCTTCTGCCCGGTCCAGATAGCGGGCCTCTTTTGTGGTCTCATAGGCCGCAATTAACGCTTCGACACTGTGCATATTCGCATTCTGTCCGCGATAGCTGTCCAGCCTGGACAGGCTTTCATCACGCTCATCTGCATAGGCATGGAATTCTGGCTCCCAGAACTGTGTTTCCATAAAATCCCAAACCGAATTCAGGGTTTGAGTTGCCCCCGCAACATTCAGGCGCGCTGCATAGGCCGCAGCCAGCAGAACAAACGCATGCCCATAGGCCATAGCCCGGCCATCTTCGATAGTCCCGGCCTTATGCTGCCAAATATAATGTCCATTTTGATGCAGATGATGTGTCCGTAAATAAGCAAAGCCATGTCCGGCCCACTCGCGGTAATGCGGGCGTTTTGTATGCTGATAGGCATTTACATAATTAAAAACAAAGCGGGTAGAGCTGACCAGATGACGGGTATCTGCATCATAAATGCTGCCATCATCCAAAAAATGCTGGAAAAAGCCGCCCTTTGGATCCCGCACCTGCGGCTCGTAAAAATCCAGGATGGATTCGACATGGCTGGCTAGAAAATCTGCGGTTTCAAATTCGGGATAGGCCATAAATTTTTTCTCTTAATATGTTTTATTATCTGCAGGTTACCTGAAATATACCAGACCCTGACAATAGTATATTACAATAAGGGTTGATTCCGAAAGCGCTTTCGGTCTAGCCTGAAAATTAAGGGGGATAGTCGGAATTACTATGCAGCGTGTTAGCTTGAAATTTTTGGCAAAAGAGCTCGGTATCGCTGAGGGTACGGTATCGCGTGCGCTAAATGATTATCCGGATATCAGTGATGCTACTCGCGCCCGGGTAAAGGAAACCGCTAAAAAATTTAACTATAAAGCCAATCAGAATGCCCGCCGCCTGGCGACCGGGGTTGCAGAAACCGTTGCCTATTTGATGCCGCCTAATACCCATGCCTTGTCAGAGCCATTTGTATCCCAGCTTTTGCAGGGGTTGGGCAATTCCCTGTCAAAGCGCGGGTGGGATCTGCTGGTGGTTCAGGCCAGCTCACCTGAAACCGAAGCGGAGACGGTTGAAAAATTATCCTCAAGCGGCAAGGTCAGTGGCGTGGTGATCTCGCGCCCCTATAAGAATGACCGGCGCATCGAATTGCTGAAAAAATATAGCGTGCCATTTATTGTGCATGGCCGGTCTGTGAATCATGCAGATTATTCGTGGTATGATGTGGATAGCGAGAAAGCCTTTTTTGACGGGGTATCCTATCTTGTCGAGCTCGGCCATCAGCGTATTGGCTTTGTCGGCGCGCCAACAGAATATAATTTTGGCCAAATGCGTCTGGACGGATATCGGCGCGGGCTACAGGCATGCCAGCTTGGCTATGATGAAGATATTGCCCAAATAGCAGAGATGAGCGACGATGCAGCGGCAGAAGTAGCGGCAAAAATGCTGGGGCTTTCTGCGCCGCCGACCGCTATTTTATGTGCAACAGATACCCAGGCCTTTGGCGTGTTGGCTGCGGTCCGTGCAGCTGGAATGACGCCAGGCAAGCAGGTTAGCGTGCTTGGCTATGATGGCCTTGATTTTGGCAAACATACTAATCCGCCACTGACAACAATGGCGCAGCCTCAGTCCCATTCCGGGGAAGAGATTTGCGACATGTTGCTGGCGATTATCGATGGGGGAAACCCTGTTGATTACCAAGAACTCCGAAGCGCTACTTTCGTACGCCGAATGAGTGTTGGCCCTGTATGGCCGCAAACTAGTTAAACATTTCTTTAGGAGGAAAGAATGAGAAAGTTAACGACCGTTGGGGCAGGCTTGCTGCTCTCAGCAACAATGATGTCTTCAGCGATGGCTGATGAAATCACTATGTGGACAATGGAAGAGCAGCCAGACCGTATGGCTCGGCAACAGCAAATCGCCGATGACTTTAAGGCCGCAACTGGTCACACTGTAAATATTGTTGCGGTTACAGAAAAAGATATCGCTACCCGTGCGACAGCTGCCTTTGCAGCAGGGGATTTGCCAGATGTATTGAACCATACCGTTCAGCATTTGCTGCCATTTGCCGAAGCTGGCATGCTGGATGCAGGGGCCGCAAGTGATGTTATTGACGATTTGGGCACCAACACCTTTGCTGCAGGTCCATTGAACATGGCGATGTCAGATGGCGAGATTGTATCTGTGCCAACCGATGGCTGGACACAGCTGGTGGTGTATCGCTCAGACTTGTTTGAGGCTGCTGGGCTGAACCCGCCAAAGAGCTTTGCAGATATCGAAGCTGCGATTGCTGCCTTGCATAACCCGCCATCAATGTATGGGTTTGTTGCGGCAACAAAAATCGACGAAACCTATATGATGCAGCTGATTGAACATATCTCTCTGGCAGCGGGTTATTCCCCTGTAAATGCCGATGGTTCTGTCAATGAAGATACAGAAGCCCTGAAAAATGTTCTGTCTTTCTACAAAACAATTGCTGATGCGTCACCAGATGGCGATCTGTATTGGAAGCAAAGCCGCGAGCTGTATCTGGCAGGTCAGGCAGCGATGATCATCTGGTCACCATCTCTGCTGGACGAGCTGGGCGGTCTGCGAGACAGCGCACCTGTAACCATTAATGATGATCCAACAACAAAAGAGCTGGCACAGGATACAGGGTTCGTAACGGTATTTTCCGGGCCAGGCAATGATGCTGGCGCAGCCTATGCGGATGTCCGTTATCTGGGGATTACCGCAGATGCGAATACCGATGTTGCAGCTGATTTCATCAAATTTGTTGTATCAGGCGGATATGGCGACTGGCTGGGCATGGCGCCAGAAGGCAAGTTCCCAGTGCGTATGGGCCAGTTTGGTGGCAATAAAGACTATGAAAAGCTGTGGGCAAGCCTGGATGTCGGCGTTGACCGTAAAGAGCCACTGGCAAACATCTATCCAAAGAGTGTTATCGACGACATCGTAGCTGGTCTTTCTGTTGGCGATCGCTGGGGTGTGGCTGATGGTCAGCTGGCCACCGCATCAAAGATGGTTAATGCTAGAATAATGTCACAGGTCATCCGCAAATTTATCGATGGTGAAATTTCACTTGATGATGCAGCGGCTGAGATTGTTGCCAAGCATAAGGCATTGTAAGCTGCCTCTAGGAAAACAACAGAGGGCAGCGTTGTCTGCGCTGCTCTCTTTTTCGACGATTTTTTTATGACACCCATTTTCTAATATCTTTACTGTTTTCAAGACGGATTTAAAACGTGCATTCACACCCGCCAAAACAGGTTGGCGCCCTCGCCAAACGAGAACGTTTTCTAGCCTATAGGATGTTGTTACCAACATTCCTGATGGTGCTAAGCATTGTGTTATTGCCCTTGCTGGCCAATTTCTGGATCAGCTTCAAGTCGGTTGAGCTGGGGGATTTACGTGCCGCCCGGCCCATGTTTAACGAGCAGTTAAAACCGCGACCGAAAACAGCCGATCAGGAAGTTATCCTGCGCTACAGAATTCGCAATTCCTCTAAAAAAGAAGCCTTGTCAGAGGTGGTCTTTACCGATGAAATCCCAGAGGGGCTGCGCCTTAACAGCGTCCCAGAAAACTGTGATTTACGAGATAGGGTATTGAGTTGTGAGCTGGGCAGGATTGAAGGGGGCAAGCGTCTGGATATCCAAATCCCGGTTTTGGTCGGCCAGACCTATCTTGATAATGGCGTGCGCGCACGCAGCTCCAAGCCGGTAGCAGAATATAAAACGGTAAATGTATTGACCAGTCTGTCCTTTACGCTGGCGAATTTTCAAAAGATATTTTCAGCAGACGAGTTTTGGAGCGTCTTGCGAGTTTCCTTTTACTATACGATTTTTGGTACCTTAGGGGCTTTGGTGCTGGGCCTGTTTGCGGCACAAATTCTGAATAGTTCTTTTTTTGGTCGGCCAATTTTGCGCGGGCTATTTCTGTTTCCCTATGTCGCGCCTGTGATTGCAGTTGCTTTTGCATGGGTGCTGCTGTTGGATGCGGGTCCAGGCGGTACCTTTAACGCCATGTTACGCCAGATGGGCGCTACCGAGGGGCCCATAAATTTTCTCGGCCAGAAATATCTCAGCTTTGAGGTGTTTGGATTAAGCTGGCAATTTCCGATGGCGCTAACCACTGTGATCGCCTTTGAGGCCTGGCGATATTTTCCCCTATCCTTTCTGTTTATTCTGGCACGCATGCAATCTATTTCGACCGATATGTATGAGGCGGCAGAAATGGATGGCGCCACCCCATTGCAGCAATTCTGGTATTTATCGCTGCCCCAATTATTGGGCATTTTATCGGTTCTGTTCTTGCTGCGCTTTATTTGGACGTTCAATAAATTTGACGATATCTTCCTGCTGACAGGCGGTGCGGCTGGTACCAGGACCCTGACGGTTGATGTGTATGAACAGGCCTTTGCTGTCTCTAATCTGGGGGCAGGGGCGGCTGTTGCGGTGGTCGTATTTATTGTGCTGTTGAGCTTTGCTTTGTTATTTTTCAAATTTTCACCACAGGATGACAGCTAATGCGGTTGGGAAATATAACCTATATCGCAGCGGCGATAGGGCTTATTTGGGGCGGTGTCTGGATGGTGCTGACCAGCCTGTTGATGATGCTTGTTACCGGGCTTATTGTGGTGCCAAATATTGGTATCGCCGCACTGGTTGGTGGTGGTCTGGCGATGGGGATTTTAGCGCTGAGCAGCGCTGCCCGCACTCAATGGCGGCTAGGCCTTTTTGCAGGCCTGGCCAGTAGCGCACTTATCCTGGCTACGGGTCTGCACCCCTTTTCTATCCCGCTTGGTGAAGCATTTTTTACGCAAATATTAGCCACCCTTATTTGGGCTGGGCTTGTGGTGGCCTCTATTTGGCTATGTGTGCAAGGCTATGAGATGGGCCAGGCAAAGCGCTATCGTGTTGAGGTGTTGATTATTCGCCTGTTTAAAGGGCTGGGGCTGTTGTTATTCTCGGTATTTGTGGCCCTGCCTTTTTATGTGATGGTGATGACCAGCCTGAAAAGCCAGCAATCGCTGCTGGCGAATCCACTGGATTTTTCAATAGACCTCTCGCAAGGCATGGCGGTGTTATTCCGATCCTATATTGAACTGTTTACAGATTATCATTTCGCCACCTTCTTGCTGAACTCAACATTGGTTTCGGTTGTCACAGTTTTGCTAACCCTGTTATTTGCGATACCTGGCGCCTATGCGGTAGCCCGGCTGCGGTTTCCAGGACAGCTATTTTTATCGCGTTCTATTTTGCTGATTTATATGGTGCCGGCAATTGTGCTGGTGATCCCGCTTTATGCCATTTTCTCGCAGCTTGGTTTGCGGAATTCTTTGTTAGGGTTGGTAGTGGTGTATCCCGCTACCACTATTCCGGTGGCGCTATATATGTTGCAGGGCTATTTCCGCGGCTTGCCGCCAGAGCTGGAAGAAGCCGGATTGATGGATGGACTGTCGCGTTGGCAAGTCATTACAAAAATCACCCTGCCTTTGGCGCTGCCAGCATTGGCATCGGTATCGTTATATGTGTTTATGATTGCCTGGAATGAATTTTTATTTGCATTTATGTTCCTGGATGATTTTCAGATGTTCACCTTGTCTCGCGGGGTGGTATCCTTAAACTCGTCAGAAGTACCACGCCAGCATTTGATGGCAGGATCGGTGGTCGCAACAGTTCCGGTCTTGGTGATTTTCTTATGGTTTGAAAAATATCTTGTCTCCGGGCTTACCGCAGGCAGTGTGAAAGGGTGATGATGTTGGCAAATCTTGACGAGCAGGCAAAGGCTATCTTGCAAAAAAATGATCGTGGCGGGTTTACCATTCCAACTGCCCGTCTCTATCCGTTTCAGTGGAATTGGGATTCTGTATTTGTCGCATTGGGGCTGGCGACGCTAGATAATAATCGGGCCTGGCGCGAGCTGGAAATGCTGGTTGAGGGGCAAGCCCATGACGGTATGATCCCTTCTATTATTTTCCGGAATGATGATGAGGATTATTTTCCTGGCCCACAGATTTGGCAAACCCGAAATGGCCAGATAGATGGCACAGGTATCTCGCAGCCGCCTGTGCTGGCCAGCATTGTTGCGCATTTTGCAAAATCACAGGGCGAGGCTGGTCTGGCTCGTGCCCGGCCCTTATTTTTAAAAATCCTGAAATGGCATCATTGGTGGCATCATTACCGCACGCCGGAAAATCTGGGAGTGGTCTGCACGGTACACCCCTGGGAGACCGGGCGAGATAATTGTCCTGATTGGAAAATCGGGCTGCAGAATATGGAAATTGATCCAGAATTAGAGGCCTATCAGCGCAAGGATATCGAGCATGCGGACCCTGCTGAACGTCCATCGCATGAAGAATATGATAAATATATTTCTATTGTGAAATTTGGCCGGGATCATGGCTGGGATCAAAAAACCCTCACTAATCAGGGGCCATTTTTGATGGCAGATCCGGGTATCTTCTTTATCCTGTTACGGGCGGATCGTGACCTGCTATGGCTGGCCCAGCAATTAGGCGAGGCAGATGCAGCAGCGGATATCAGCAGCTGGATAAAGACAGCTGAGGCGCATACAGATTATTTCTGGAATTCGGAATTTGGGGCCTTTTGCGCGCGCGATGTTCGTAGCGGCGAATTCTCGCACGGATTTTCAAATGCCAGCGCATTATGTTTTTACGCAGATGTTGGCACGGCTGAACAACGCCAACAGACCCTTGCCCATATGAGCCGAATTTCCAGCAAAACCCAATTTGGGCAATCCAGCTGGGATCCAGATGCTCCCTTATTTGAAAGCCAGCGCTATTGGTGCGGCCCGCTATGGTGCCAAATGAATTATATGATTGCCCGGGGATTACATGAACAGGGCGAAGAGAAATTTGCCGAGAAAATGCGCCAGGATTTACGAGCTGTTATCGAGTTATCTGGTTTTTACGAATGTTTTGACCCGTTGACCGGGGCGGGATGCATTGGCCGTGATTTTTCCTGGACAGCGGCATTATGGCTAGCCTGGGCAGGCCGGCCTTCTGCGTTGCAAACATCCTCTGCATAAGGAGCGCGATTATGGGCGCGATTAAACTTGAAAATATCGAAAAATGGTTTGGTGATACACAAATTATCAAAGGTATTGACCTGGAAATAAATGACGGCGAAATGGTGGTGTTTGTCGGCCCGTCCGGATGCGGTAAATCTACCTTGCTTCGTATGATAGCTGGCCTTGAAGAGACCAGCTATGGCGAGATCTATCTGGATGGTGAAAAGGTTACAGATAAGGTGCCATCAGAACGCGCCTTGTCTATGGTGTTCCAGTCCTATGCCCTTTATCCGCATATGAATGTCGAGGAAAATGTCGGTTTTGGCCTGAAGACCGCTGGCATGCCAAGCGATGAGATAGCGAAAAAGGTACAACAAGCCTCAGCTGTTTTAGAGCTGGATGCCTATTTAAAGCGGCGCCCGAAAGAGCTGTCTGGCGGCCAGCGTCAGCGGGTAGCTATTGGCCGGGCCATTGTGCGCGAGCCAAAAGGGTTTTTATTTGATGAGCCGCTTTCCAATCTGGATGCCGCATTGCGGGTACAGATGCGATTCGAGATAGCCAAGCTGCATGAAAAACTGAAAGCTACGATGATTTATGTCACCCATGATCAGGTCGAAGCCATGACATTGGCGGATAAAATTGTGGTGCTGCGCGATGGCATTGTCGAACAGGTTGGCACGCCAAGAGAGCTGTATGAGCGCCCACGCACCCGCTTTGTGGCACAATTCATCGGCAGTCCAAAGATGAATATTCTGGCCGGGCAAGATACGTCCAACGGATTCAGCCTGGCGGGTCATGCAGTGCTGCCGCACAAGGTACTGGCAGACGGCCCGCTTGTTGCCTGTGGCATCCGCCCTGAACATATCACGGTCAGCACAAAGCCAGCAGATGTTACTGGCCAGGTGTTGTTATATGAATATTTGGGGTCAGACTGTTTTATTTATGTTGATTGTGCTGGCCTTGGCACACTAACCGTTCGGGTAGATGATAAGATCAGCTATAAGACTGGCCAGAAGGTTCATCTTGCCTTTGCCCGCGAGCGCCTGCATTTCTTTGATGAGGCAGGACAGGCAGGATTTGCCTAACCCTTTGGCTCGGCGCCGCAATTAATGGGCAAATAAAACCGGGGTCTGGCATTCTGCCTTTACACTTTCAGTGACCCCGCCAAACCATCTCTCCATGGTGGCGGAAAAACCATAGGCGCCCATGACAAGCAAATCTGCATGTCGGGCTTCATCCAGAATAACGACCCCTGCATCTTCTTTGCCACTGCTTTGTGTCGTCACGCTGGCTTCCACCCCATGTGCCGCAATATAGTTGCCGATATCGCTGGGCTGTGTACGGCTTTTGGGATCTACGATTAAAACTTCCACTTCCTTGAAACGGCCCAGAATGGGCAAGGCGGCCCTGAGCGCGCGGGCAGCGGGCTGCGAGCCATCCCATGCGATAACGGCGCGCCCGTCAAAATTGCCGAAAGAATGTTCTTTATGTAGCTGAAACATTGCGGCACAGCTGGTGGTTGCCAGCTCTGCAGCGGCAAAAGGTGCAGCCGCAATCGCCAGATCAAAATAGGCAGATAATTTTTCCCATTCCTGGCGCATAAATCCATGCGTGCCATACCATTCTTGTGAGACCTGTTTTTCAGCACAAATTTCACGGAACGTTTCTGCACTGCGTTTCAAATTAATCTCTGCTGCCTCTACTGAAGCTGAGAGCATATCTACATAACTGCCATCTACCGGTACATAATGGTTCAGCGTATCTTCGCTGGTTGTCACCCCTGTTAGCGGCAGGTCGAGAGCGGTAGCAAGCTGGCAGGCCTGATAGGCTTGCGCTTCTGGAAAAGGGCCAATAGCAGACATCAGGAAGGCGAGTTTCATAAGTTTGCTCCTTTAGTATCGCAATAGGGATGCGATTTTTTATTTACGGCTGGTAGGGGTTAGCAAAACACATATTTCTGAAACTGAAATTGACTCAGGTCAAATAGCCGTCCTTTTCGCTCCTATTTGCCTAAATTTATTAATCGCTCTAGCCTGAAAGGGTGAATTTAGCGCGCTGGAATTATTCCTGAATCCTGCAACAGTTTGACAGGGGTTAGGATGCGCTTTCAGGAGGGCGTTTTTACGCCTAGTAAAGATGTCATTGGCTAGTAATTTCACACGCAATGCCTTTGCGCCAGATTGCGGTGATTGTCCGATCCGCACACAGGCTATTTGCGCGCAGTGCCAGCCTGATGAGCTAGCTGCATTAAATGCGATGAAGAGTTATCGCACCTATAAAAAGGATGAAATGATCACTTACGCCGGTGCAGAGATGCGCTATGTTGGCACATTGGTGACCGGCCTTGCGTCTATATCACAGGGGTTGGAAGATGGGCGGCGCCAGACTATGGGCATTTTAATGCCGAGTGATTTTGTTGGCCGGCCCGGGCGCAAGCGCTCTAAATACGATATCCAAGCCTCGGCAGAAGTGGTAATGTGCCGGTTTGAAAGGCTTGCCTTTGAACGCTTTTTTAACGCCTCGCCCACATTGGGGCCGCGTTTTCTGGAAATGACGATGGATGAGCTGGATGCCGCCCGCGAATGGATGCTGCTTTTAGGGCGCAAAACCGCGCGCGAGAAAATTGCCACCCTGTTCTGTATGCTGGCCACGAAGAGCAAATCCCTGAACCCAAATCCGCGCAGTACTGCATTTGCTTTTGAGCTGCCCTTAACCAGAGAGATGCTGGCAGATTATCTAGGCCTGACCATAGAGACGGTAAGCCGGCAGATTAGTGCGCTAAAAAATGACGGGGTCATTATTGTACAGGCACAGCGCCATATTATCATTCCCGATTTTGCCCGCCTGCACCGCGAGACAGGCAGCGAATAGCCAATAGCCTTTCCAGACCTTTTTCAGATATCGTCTGATTTTATCTAGGATTTACCGTGTATTTTCTGGGTGCGTTTCAGGATGAAAAAAGAGGCGCTTATCAAAATGGCGGTGCCAATAAAAAAGGAAGGCGTGAGGGTTTCATTAAAAAATACCACACTGGCGCCAACCCCAAAGGGAACAGACAGATAGCGTAGAGGCGCTAGCACACTGGCAGGTGCCAATTTATAACTATGAGCCAGAAAAAATTGCTGGAAGCTGGACATGACGCCGATAATACATAACAGAATCAAGATTCTGTCTGCTGTTGGCATCGGAATATTGAGGCCAATACATACGCAAAAAAACACTACAGCCCCGATAATATTATACCACAGCGCTGTTGTTGAGGGATGATCTGTCTGGCCAAGACGACGCAGGGTTAACAGCATCAATGCCCCAAAAAAAGGTGAGGCGATCCCTAATAAAACGCCAGCATTCAGCCAGTCACTATGGGTGGGGTCAATAATCAATAGCACGCCAATAAAGCCGATAATCACTGCAATGCGGCGGCGCCAGCCCACGCTCTCGCCAAGTAAAAATGGCGCCAGCAAGGTTACAAAAACCGGGATTGTTTGCAGCAGGGCGGTCATTTTCGACAGGTCAATGGTCTGTAGGGCCGCAAACAGGCATCCAAAACTGCCCAGCCCCATAGCCGAGCGCAGGCCAAGTTTGGCTTTGTCCTGAACGCTGAAAGCGGCGCGCCCACGTTGCAACAGGGCGGTCAGCAATAATAGCGGAATACACAGTAAATAGCGGAAAAATAAAATCGTAAAAACCGAGATATCGCCCGCTATCACTTTAACCATTGCCGCAATGGCAACCGTAAATAAAACCTCACCAATCGATAAGGATACCCCAAGGGGCAAATTCAAGGCAATATTACTATCATTCTGTGCAGTCGACATAAAACCTCTGCTTTCTTGTTTGCCAACTTTCCTGCCAAACGGAATATACAGCCACAAGATCAGCTTATAGACATCTTGCAATATTGGACAGCTGGCGGTTACTATTTAGCCGCTTTTGTCTGTTTTATATATTGCTGATCTCACCAACTCTTTCTTTTTTTTATCTCCATTTACTCTGCCTGCCCAAATAAAAAAGGATACTGCCATGCCAAGTTTCAATATCGCCTCTATTCCGGCAGATGGTATCGGTCCGGAGGTGATCGCCGCAGGTATCGAGGTGCTAGAGGCAGTCTGCGCCCGTAATCCTGAAAACCAGCTTTCTTTTACACATTTTAATTGGGGCTCAGACTATTACAAACAGCATGGAAAAATGATGCCAGATGATGGGCTGGAGACGCTAAAGCCGTTTGATGCGATTTACTTTGGTGCAGTAGGCGCCCCGGATGTGCCTGATCATATTACCTTATGGGGATTGCGGCTGCCGATTTGTCAGGGGTTTGATCAATATGCCAATGTGCGGCCAACCAAAATATTACCTGGCATTTTCTCACCCTTGCGCGATGTTAGGGTTGGCGATCTGGACTGGGTCATCATTCGCGAGAATTCAGAAGGAGAATATTCTGGTAATGGTGGGCGCGCCCATAAAGGCATGCCAGAAGAGGTGGGAACCGAGGTCGCTATTTTTACCCGCACTGGCGTAACGCGTATCATGCGCTATGCGTTTCAAATTGCTGCCTCGCGCCCACGCAAAATGTTAACAGTGGTAACAAAATCCAACGCCCAGCGTCACGGGATGGTAATGTGGGACGAAATCGCCGAAGAGGTTGCCGCAGAATTTCCAGAGGTGGTTTGGGATAAAATGCTGGTGGATGCAATGACGGTGCGCATGACCCTGCAACCAGAAAGTCTGGATACCATTGTTGCAACCAATTTGCATGCCGATATTTTGTCTGATTTGGCTGGCGCCCTGGCTGGCAGCATCGGGGTTGCCCCTACCGCCAATATCGACCCGCAAGGGCGGTTCCCGTCTATGTTTGAACCTATTCATGGCTCTGCTTTCGATATTACTGGCAAGGGTATC
>JBMHCK010000027.1:0-7544 GCA_049889955.1 Puniceispirillaceae bacterium (SeqCode) | reverse complement strand
GAAATAAACAGCGCCTGGCGGGCTCTGGTCAAGGCTACATATAACAGCCTGTCTGATTCTTCTTCGCGTATCTCTTTGGCCTGATTTTTCAGCTGTGCCATATAGTCACTTTCAGGCTTGCCAGCTGGCCAGTAAACCGCTTCTTCGGTCATAACAAGGCTATCTGAGGGGGTGCGCCCGGTCAGCATATCTGGCAGATAAACAATCGGGGCTTCTAGCCCTTTTGCCCCATGGATAGTCATCACCCGCACTTCATCTGCGCCAGCAGTATCCATATCACGCTTCACCTCGCTATTGCCCTGTCTGAAGGCGTGCAGAAAATGTGAGAGACCTGGCTGGGCGTTCTGTCCATGATCGCGTGCCCGCAACAAAAATGCGTCCAGACTTTCATCAACCGCATGACCAAGCCGGCGATGAAAAGCCTGCCTTCCCCCTTGCGAGAGAACCGTGCTGAAAAACTCAAAGACAGGCAGATTCTGGCTAAGCTGGCGCCAATCCAGCAATTTCTTTACCGCTACCCCAAAGCTGTCTGTCGCCCCATCAAAGCGCATAAGCTGATCAAACAGGCTGTTATCCTGGCGGCGAGCAGCCAGCTCCAATAACGCCTCTTCAGACAGGCCTATCAGCGGTGATTTCAACACACAGGCCAGTTGCAAATCATCCTCTGGCAACAGGCACACATCTGCCAGTGCCAGCAAGTCCAGGATTTCAATCTGATTTTTCAGGGCCATCCTGTCTGCCCCGGCAACCGGGATTCCTGCCCGTTCCAATTCCGCCCGCAATAACGCAAAAAAACTATCGCGCTTGCGCAGCAATATCAGAATATCTTGCGGGGCGATGACCGAACCAAACTGTTCCTGATAAGCCCCCTCTAGCAGCGATTTTATGTGCCTTGCTACACGCCGTGCCTGTTGAACAGGCCCATCATCCCCATCCGAGAGTTGCGGCAAATCAAGATAGGGCGGCGGGGCGGCAGGGGCGGATTCAATCACCGGCCATAATTCCACCAGACCCGCCAAATAGGTGTGATAAACATCATGCGGCTTGGCACGATCTGCGCCCAGACCTGGATGAACATCTCGTTTAAATAGCGTATTTACAAATTCCAATACCGCGCCACTGGAACGGAATGACAGGGTGAAATCAATCTCGGAAAACGGTCTTTTTACCTGCTCCAGCTTGTGTTGGAAATAATCCCGGCTGTCGGCAAAAATCTGCGGGCGGGCGCCCTGAAAACTATAGATGGATTGTTTAAAATCCCCAACCGCGAAAAAACTGCGCGTCTCGGCAGGACGGCCATCTATGTCGGTGTCACTAACATCTTCAAAAAATGGCGCGCTAAGATAGCGGATCAAATCCCATTGTTCTGGACTGGTATCCTGGGCTTCATCTACCAGCAGATGATTGATGCCACGATCCAGCTTCCAGCGGACCCAGGCCATCTGTTCTTCCTGTCTTAACAGCTGGCTGGTAAAGAAAATCAAATCATCATAATCCAGCACACCTCTGGCGGTTTTTTCCTGTTGAAAGCGGCGATATAGCGCACTGCCCGCATCTGTCAGCGCCATCGTCAGCTCAAAACACAGCGCGTTGGCAACACTGGTCTGATAATGCGATAGCAGCTCTAAAGTCGGCATCTGTATCGCAACACTATCTGGATAATCTGCGTCTATCTGTTTATCACTCAGCCGTTTTTGGGGCTGGCCCTCATCGGTTAAAAACGCCCGTGCCAGGATGCCTAATTCTGCCCGCTGCCGGCTTGGGTCAAAGGCTAGCCAATTTCGTATTTTTACCGATCGTTTCTGCTGATTAACCCCGCCTCTAGCCAGCATGTCCGCTATCTCTTGCAAAGGCTGGGCCGCCAGACTTTCCAATATTTGGTCGGTAAGGCGAGAGATATCATTAGGGTCAAACAAGCCTGCATCTTCAAATAGCTGCCGCTCAAAATCCTGACGCGCTGCCAGATCATGTGCCATTTTATGGGCATGTGTTCGATTGCCTAAAAACCCTTTCAGACGCTTTAATATTTCCTCATCATCACTTTGTGCAGCAAGGCTTGAAAACGCCTTTGCCTCTCGTGTTGTGGGGACAGCGCTGGCCTCGATAAGGGCTGTATAAAAACATTCTGTCAGCAACATATTGCGATCATGATCAGAAATCAGGTCAAATTGCGGGGCGATACCTGACTCGATTGGAAAACGCTGTAGAACAGACTGACAAAAAGAATGCACCGTTTCTATCAATGGCCCATCTTCATGATCCAATATATGAGCAAACAGGCTGCGAGCGGTATCAATCTGGGCTTGTGTTGGCCGCTCTATGCCCAGTGCTTCCAGTGCCTTCAGCAAATCGCTTTCGTTACAAATAGCCCATTTGGACAGCTCTTTATTTAACCGGTGGCGCATCTCTGCGGCCGCGGCCTTGGTATAGGTCAGACATAAAATCGTATCAGCAGGTGCCCCGGAAAGCAGCAAACGCAAAACCCGCATGGTTAAGACTTGTGTTTTACCGGTACCGGCATTTGCCGACACAAATACAGAATGATCTGGCCTGGCCGCTTGGCGTTGCAGTGCGGTAGCAGCTTTGGCAGCTTCCAGATTGACAGGCAGGTTAGTCATCTTTGACCTCCTGTGGGCGCCATTCCCGCACCCGAGCCAGATGCCGATAATCCGAGAATTTTGGCCGCGAGGCTGGGTCTGGTTCTGGCAGGAAAGGCGTATCTGCCTCGCTAAAGCGCACCACCAACGCCGTTAGCTTCGCCAGCACAGATCGCAAATCCACCGCGTTTGGGGTTACATCCTTTATATCTGCTATGCGCCCACGGTGACCGGTTAATTGCCAGTACTGCAGCTGTAATTCATCCATATCCCCATCTGGCTGCGCGGCAAGTTTCAGCGGAAAGGCGCCTGCCCCAAGCAACGCTGCCTCAACCAGCAACTGGGCAGCCCGCCCCTCTTGAACCGCCTTTTTATTCGGCATAGAGCCAGTTTTATAATCTATGATAGATATCCTGCCACCGCGATAGCTATCCAGCCTGTCCGCGCGGGCGGTAATCGCAACCTCTCCTGCTGATGTGCCAATCGTAAGACGGGCCGTTTCTTCGGAATAGCTTGTTTCCAGCTCAGCGCGATGCTGTTGCTCGGCATCGCAAAACCACTGGGCAATCTCTTTGAATTTATGCTGCCAAAACAGGCGAACAGGGGGATGCACCAAATAGGGCGCAAAACGTGCTTCTGCCAATTGATAGAGTTTATCGGCGGCATTCTCTGGCAGGGGACCTGTTGGATGGGCTTTCAAAAAAGCAGCCAGAACATCGTGAATGATCGTCCCCTTCAGGGCATTATCCGGGCGCTTGTCAATCGCCTCCACAGGTTTAAGCCGCAAGACTTTACGTGCATAAATCTGATAGGGGTCAGAAATCAGCATATCAAAGTCTGTTGCAGAATATTGTTTTGGGCGCAACACCTGAGAGGGGCATGGGCGCGGCATCTCTATCGGCTGTACAGGCAGGTTTTTGCACGCCGACATGGCGGCGAGGATATCTGGGTCCAGCTCTCTTACCAACCCGTCATTTAGGGCTGCTGCCTGTAATACCGCCTGCATTCTCTCAATCCAGCGGCTAGGGGTGGTTGGCGCATCATCTGCACGTGCCGACCGGGTAATCATGACATTTGGAAGAGATGCCAGCATAAAAAAATCATGCGCCGACAAGCCGGAGCGCCAGCGCCGGTCTGGCAAGCCAAGCGCGTCTCTTATTTTTTCATTTGTCCAGGGATCAGCTTGCTGACGGGGTGGCCACACCCCCTCATTTACCCCGCCTAATATGACCAGATCTGCGGTTTGCATCCGCGCCTCAACCGTGCCAAGAATGGCTAGACGTGGATGGCTGCGCCACACTTTACGCACCACATGCCCCGAACATAGCGCCTGAAAAATAGCAGCATATTGTGTATGGTTAACTGGATTTTGCCGGCCAGTATCGGCTAGCTCTGCCAATAAGCCTGCCGCCTGTTTGCCATCAGGGGTCTCCCATAATTTCAGCAAAGCTTCGTTCTTAATATCACTTTGTGCCAGCTGTTCTGCGGCCCGGCCATGGGCATCAGCCAGCGCCCCAATAGATGGGCTGGGTGTATCAAATAAGTCGATCAAAGGGGCCAAAGCGGTAAGGATATGCTGCTCATAAAAGGCTAGAAGAGCAGCTGAATCTTTCTGGCTTCGCAGGCGTGCCGCTATCCCCTCTATCGAGCTATCTGCCAAATAGCCCCGCAACCCCTGTATTTCCAGTGCGCGCACCAAAGCCGAATAGCGCGCATAGGGCAAGCCTGCGCTGGCCAACGGGTGTTTCAATAAGGCTAGCAGATTTTGTGCGCTGCCCTTGCTGGCAAACCATTCCGCGATTAGCACCAGAAAGCTGCCAACCCGGCTATCGGCCAAATCAATGCCCGCGCTATCTTCAATATCCAAATTCCATTTCAGCAACGCGGCTCTGACCTGCCGTGCCAGCTTTCTGTCCGGGGTGACCAGCATCGCTGTCTTGCCAGCTTGCTCTAGGGTCGCTCGCATAACATTAGCGATAATATCCGCCTCTTGCTGGAGGGAATCTGCGGTAATAACCGATAGTCCGGCAATGGCACTTCTATCCATATCAGGATAATCTTCTCTGATACGTCGCCACTCTCTGGTAAGGGGTGCGGGTTTAAATAGCTGCATTAAAAATTGCGTGCGGTTTTCGCGCGAATATCCAGCCGCCCCGCCTGTTGTGTCCGCCATCACCGCAGCAGGCCAGCTACGCACCGCCTCTGGCGTGATTTCCAGATGCGCTATCGTGTTCAGCAATTGATGAAATGGGTGGCCTGTATCCTCGGTAATGGCCTCGCGTTCAGCTTGCGGATAAACCCGGTTATCCAGACCCGGAAACACCACCATCCCGCAAGGCAGTTTTGCAACCGCTGCCATCATTTGCTGAGTTTTAGGCAACGAGCCAGTAGAGCCAGCAATAATAACTGGATGGGCTGGCGGGGCGCATTGCCAGCTTTCAATCTGTTGATCCGCTAGCTTCATTTTCCGGATAACCGGATCCAGCAAACCCCGGCTGTGCAAAATTTGTGGCCAATGCTCAATAATGATATTCAAAAAGGTCAGGATTTGCTGCCAATGATGGGCTAAATCATCGGGCACCTGTTCGGTTAATCTATCTGGCATACTGCCAGCCTGGTAAATCTGATCCAGAAGATGACCTAGCGACTGGGCAAGACGAATGGCCTGCGGCGCAGAAACCGCCTGTCCCGCCAGCTTCATTCGCTCTATTAGCCGGGTCAGGATTAATTGTTTTTCAATTTGCGATATACTGTCTGGCAATGCCAGGCTGCCCTCTGCAGATCGCCCAAGAGAAAGCGATAAAATATCGCTAGCCTCTTCATCAACATCCCCTATCGGGGACATTTTCGGCAATAAAAGAGGCTGGCCATCAGCCGCCTCAATAAAGGCCGCTTGCAAGGATTGCACAGCCCGCCTGGAAGGCAGCAAAATCTGTACAGAAGACAGCGTGTCCGCACCGCCAAACGCCGCTAGCACTCCCTTGGCAAGACAGGGGGCAAAGGCAATTCCAGCTGGTATCGTGTAATGTCCGCTGGTTAATTGTGCCAGCTCGGATGATGTGGTGGAACGGGGGGTCAGGCTATTCATACCGACCAGTATAAACCGATCCCCCAACAGCGACCAGCCCTATTGCACATTGCTCCTATCCGGCCGGTTTTTGAGGCAAGTGCGATGCTGCCGCAGTGGCCAGCCAGCCTGCCAATTTTGTCTGGCTTTTATTTCCAGTATCGCCACCTGTATCACTATTGGCGATATTCAGGATACGGCTATCTTTATCTGGACCAAAATCAAGATAAAGATGCATGGCGGTATCTGGCAGCAATCCGGCCATCCGCTCTGGCCATTCGATGAGGCAGCAAGCTTCGTAAAAGGCTTCTTCGATACCTAGTGCGATCACCTCATCCGGGCTTTCCAGACGATACAAATCAAGGTGCCAAACCTCAAAACCAGCCTGTGCCATATAGGGCTGGACCAGGGTAAAGGTGGGGCTTGGAATATCGTCAATATCGCGGCAAAGCTCTGTGATAATAGCGCGAGCAAGCGTTGATTTACCCGCCCCAAGCGGGCCATGCAGGCATAAAATTTCGCCTGCATCCAGCTTGCTGGCCAACCCCCTGCCAAGAAGGCGCATCTCGGTTAAATTGCGGATCAGCTGTGGTTCACTACTTGCCATATCTGGCTCCCACGCGCGCCTGGCAATAAACAATAAACCCTAATAGCGATATTGTTCCGATTTAAACGGGCCTTGCTGTTCAACGCCAATATAATTGGCCTGATCTTCGCGCAATTTAGTCAACTGGGCGCCAACCTTTTCCAGATGCAAGGCAGCAACCTTTTCATCAAGATGACGCGGCAGGGTATAGACCTTGTGATCATATTCTGCACTGCGCTGCCATAATTCCATCTGCGCCAATACCTGGTTGGTAAAGGACGCTGACATCACAAAAGAGGGGTGGCCTGTGGCACAACCCAGATTCACCAATCTGCCCTTGGCCAGCAAGATAATCCGCTTGCCATCAGGGAACTCAATCTCATCTACCTGCGGCTTTACCTCGCTCCAGGTCATATTGCTAAGAGAAGAGACCTGAATTTCATTATCAAAATGGCCAATATTACAAACGATGGCTCGTTCCTTCATATCGCGCATATGATCAAGGGTGATAACATCTTTATTACCTGTGGCGGTCACAAAGATATCTGCCTTGCTAGCCGCCTCATCCATAGTGACAACTTCATAGCCTTCCATCGCGGCCTGAAGCGCACAAATCGGGTCAATTTCGGTTACCATGACACGGGCCCCGCCCTGGCGAAGCGACGCGGCAGAACCCTTGCCAACATCACCATATCCAGCAACCACAGCGACCTTGCCAGCCAGCATCACATCGGTTGCCCGGCGAATACCGTCAACCAGAGATTCACGGCACCCATACAAATTGTCAAATTTTGATTTGGTGACAGAATCATTCACATTGATAGCCGGGAACGGCAGCTGGCCTTTTTCTGCCATTTGATACAGGCGCAGAACCCCTGTCGTGGTTTCTTCAGAAACACCGATAATAGCTTCTTTCTGGCGGGTAAACCAGCCCGGGCTAGCAGCATGACGCTTTAACAGCTGGGCCTTTAAAAACTCTTCTTCTTCTGTAGCTGGATGCTCCAGAACCTGTTCACCAGCCTCCAGACGCGCGCCCAGCAAAATATACATGGTCGCATCCCCGCCATCATCAAGGATCAGATTGGCAGGCTCGCCATCTGACCAGTCAAAGATACGGTCAACATATTCCCAATAATCGGCCAGCGTCTCGCCTTTGATCGCAAAGACAGGGATACCGCTTGCCGCGATAGCCGCCGCGGCCTGGTCCTGGGTTGAATAAATGTTACAGGAAGACCAGCGGATATCGGCGCCTAAATCTGCAAGCGTTTCAATAAGTACCGCTGTCTGGATTGTC
>JBMHCK010000026.1:0-14146 GCA_049889955.1 Puniceispirillaceae bacterium (SeqCode) | reverse complement strand
TGGTGTTAAATCCTATATCAAAACAATTGGCCTGTTTAACACCAAAGCTGAAAATGTCATCAAGCTTTCACAGATGCTGATCGATAATCATGATGGCCAAGTCCCCGAAGATAGAGCTGCGCTAGAGGCTCTGCCAGGGGTGGGGCGAAAAACCGCAAATGTGGTGCTGAACGAAGCCTTTGGCCATCCGACTATCGCGGTAGATACACATATTTTCCGGGTTGGAAATCGTACTGGTCTGGCACTAGGGAAAACACCAGATGCGGTGGAAAAAGAATTAGTGCGACGGGTACCAGAACCCTATCGCAAAGGGGCGCATCACTGGCTGATTTTACATGGCCGTTATGTCTGTAAGGCCCGTAAACCGGAATGCTCTAACTGTGCTATCGCTGAATATTGCCTGTTTAAAGATAAAAAATTTTAAGGCAGGCAATTTTAAGACATGCAGTTAGCCTAGCTATATCCCGCAAAGCGTCTATCTTCATAAACGTCGCTGATACAGCTCTTTGCGGCAGCCTTTTTCATCCAAGGGCTGGCCAATATACCGGCCGCGAATATCCAGGGCTGTGATCAGTTGTGCGGATAGGTCCGCTTGCGCATCGCCAGCACGAAAAAAGAAATCTACCACACAGTTTTCCTGCCGAAATTGCCAAATCCCAATCTGCCCCTCAACCCGCATAAAATCAGCCCTCCCCAAAATATCTGTCATATCCTGAACAGGCTTGCCAAGAAAGCTACGCGGGTCGATATCTGTAATCTCAGGTGGTTTTGGCGCTGGTATTGCAGCGGGGGCTGGCATTATCGGGGTAGCAAGGGCGGCTGTGGTAATAGCTTTACTTGCTGGCTCAGCACTTGGCCCAATATCTGTCTTAGTATCTGTCTCAGCATCTGTCTCGGCGGCTAAATTTTCCGCAGCTGAAGCCGGGGCAGCTATCGGGGTGGTGACCCCCTCTTGAGCTGGCTGGCTGGCGGTTTGGCCAGGATTCTGAATAGGTGATGAAATGGTGGGCGGGACAAGCGGCTGGCAAGCGCCTAGCCCCAGCATAAACAGGCTGAAAACAGCAGATAATTTGAAATTGGCCAGTGCGCGGCTAAAAATATGGTTCACAGTCGAATTACGCTTTTCTACTACAGGGGAAATTAGGCACGCACAGTCTATCGAGATTAGCAGGTGCAACAAGGAAAAAATGATAATCGTTGCTATTCGCTCGCTTCAAATGAATAGCCCATGGAACGAACAGTTCGGATTACATCTGGCTCGCCAGTAATATTGATGGCTTTGCGAAGACGCCGGATATGCACATCAACCGTCCGCATTTCCACATACACATCATCTCCCCAAACGCTATCCAGCAATTGATCGCGCGAATATACACGGCCCTGATTGCGCATAAAATGCTCCAGCAACCGAAATTCCGTAGGCCCTAAATGAATAGAGGTACCGCTTCGCATCACCCGTTTTTGTTCTAAATCCAGCTCTATGCCGCCACCAGTCAACTTGGCATCATAGCCACGTGTTTGCCGGCGAATAATCGCCCTGACACGGGCCAGTAATTCTGCTGGACTAAATGGTTTGGTGACATAATCATCAGCCCCGCCATCCAGCCCGCGCAACCGATCGCCTTCCTCGCCTCTGGCGGTCATCATAATCACTGGAATATCTCTGGTATCGGCCCGATTTCTAAGCTGGCGCAATACTTCTATGCCGGATAATAGCGGTAACATCCAATCCAGCAGGATCAAATCAGGCTGTCTTTCGATCGCCCGAAGCAACCCCTCTTCGCCATTCTCAGACTGAATAACCTCAAAGCCAGCTTGGCCCAGATTATATTCCAACAAGGTTTGAATATCCTGCTCGTCTTCGATAACCAGAATTTTTTTTGCAGAGGACATAGTCTTTAATCATGACTTTCATGTTAAGCATAACACCCCTTATTAGGGGGCGGGACCGTTCTGATAAATTCAGATGATGACCCTAATATAAGTTTATGACGATTTCATGACAGGGGCAGATAAACAGAAAAACGTGATCCAGCGCCAAGCTCTGAGCTGATCTCCAGATGGCCGCGATGATGATTGACAATATGTTTTACAATCGCCAGCCCCAGACCGGTGCCCCCCTTTGTGCGGGATCTGTCTTTATCGACGCGGTAAAAACGCTCGGTCAGGCGGGGCAAATGGGCTTTATCAATACCCTCGCCATCATCGCTGACCTGTATACAGCAAAACGCCTGGTGCGGGGCCGCAGGGTTGCGCGCTTTTTCTTCCAGCGTAATGGAAACCTGTCCATTCGGTCGCCCATAACGGATACCATTTTCTGCCAGATTCTGGATCATTTGAATCAGCTCATCCTGACTGCCCTTGATAATAAGAGGGGTTTCTGGTGCCGCAAAAACAAGGCGGATATTAGCTGCCTTTGCCTGGGTTTCCAAAAGGGTGACAACGCGGCTGCAAACCACGCCTAAATCACATTTATCTTGCGGGGAATGCTGTTCTGTTTGTTCAATTCGGGCAAGGGATAACTGATCTGTTGCCAGCCGGAAAATCCGTTCAGCCTGTTGTTTCAGGATCGTTAAAAATTTCTCTCTGGTTTGTTCTTCAGCGCCGGCCGGGCCTTGTAAAGTTTCAACAAAGCCCAGAATAGAGGTTAGAGGGGTGCGCAATTCATGGCTGACATTGGCCACGAAATCAGAACGCATCTTTTCTGTTTCCATTGCCAGTGTTCTGTCAATCAAGGTGATGGCGGTGCGGTTCTTCTCATCCGCAGAAAAATTAGAGATAAGCACAGCAAAATGGCGTTTTAGAGTAAAGCCGGTGGAAAGCTGTACCTCAAGGGCTGGCACTTCGGCTCTATTTACCTGCTGAATTGCCTCTACCACCATGTTGTTGCGGATAATAAAGGCGATAGGTTTACCAATATCAATATGGTCAAACAGCTCTTTTGCCTGTTTGTTAAATTCACTGACCTGGCCATCATCATTCAATATGATCAGGGGGATCGGCAAATTATACAGAATTTGATGGCGATATTGGCTGTTCAGCATCAGGTTACGTGCCGCGATAGAAGCTTGCTGCTCGGCACTGGAAACCGTCCATATCAATTCTGTTAACTCGGTATCGTCAAATTCGGTAGCCCGCAATCCCTGCTCTCTGGAAGGTTTGAAATCTACCGGATTATCTGCCCCTGCCTTTGCCCGAAAATAATTCTTAAGCTGGCTTAAGGCCCGGCCCTCATTACGGGTTAGATAGGCACTAATGATGACACTGAGCAGGATCAGGAACACCGCATCCCATATGGTAATGCGCTCAAAGACAAGCAAAAGCAGAACGCCAATTATCATGCCGGAAAGAAGCCGAAATATTCGGCGAACAAGACCCGTTAAATAAGATGGCTCTGCATGCATGGCGGATGTTCTTCTAAATCTGTACCTTTACCGCATCAACAGGCGTTAGGGGGGCTTCCCTGCTTCTCAGCCTTGTTAATTAGAGAGATTCATATGCTGCCAGGGCCGCTGCATTGACCAAATCATTAACCGTTGCGCTCATCGGGATAATTTGGAACGGATGTTCGGCATTCAAAATCATTGGACCAATTACGCTGCCCCCGCCTAGCTGTTGCATCAGATTAAACGAGATATTTGCAGAATGCAGACCAGGCATGACCAGAATATTTGCTGCCGCTGTTAAACGCGAAAACGGATAGCTAGATTGCATCAGGCTGAAATCCAGTGCGATATCTGCGGTCATCTCTCCTTCATATTCAAAATTGACATTGCGGCCATCCAATACTTTCACTGCATCGCGCGAGGCTTGGGTAATCTCACTTGCTGGCTGTCCAAAGCTGGAGAAGGATAAAAACGCCACCCGCGGGGTATGGCCCATCAGCCGGGCTTTTTCGGCAATGGCTTCTGCAATATCTGCCATCTGCTCGCCTGTTGGACGCTCATGGATGGAGGTATCCCCGATAAAGACGGTACGCCCTTTTGAAATTAACATAGAGGTTGCGGCAAAATCCTTGCCCTTTGCAGGTTCAATCACGCGGGTTACATGCTCAAAGCTGGCTTGAAATGAGCGAGTCATTCCGGTGACCAGCGCATCTGCATGCCCATGCGCTACCATACAGGCGGCGAAAACATTCCGATCCAGATTTACCATACGCTGGCAATCCCGTTGCAAGATGCCGCTACGCTGTAATTTTTTGTATAAATACTGGATATAGTCTTCGTTATGATCTGAAATTTTGGCATTGATAATCTCAAAATCAATTGCCCCATCCAGACCCATTTCTTCGATACGCTGTTTAATGCGCGCCTCACGACCCAGCAAAATAGGGCGCCCATAGCCGGCATTGCGAAAGGCGATAGCCCCGCGAATAGATACCTCTTCCTCGCCTTCGGTAAAGACCACCCGTTTTTGCTCCGGAGTAATGCGGGCAAAGACATCCTGCAAAAAGGATGCGGTGGGATCCAGTCTGGCAGATAAATCCCTGCGATAGGCTTTGATATCTTCAATGGGCTTGCGGGCAACCCCTGTTTCCATGGCCGCTTCTGCAACCGCAGAAGATACCGCAGAAATCAGGCGCGGATCAAAAGGTGCAGGGATAATATATTCTGTACCATAGCGCAGCTGCTCGCCGGAATAGGCGTGGTTCACCTCATCTGGCACATCCTCTCTTGCTAGCATCGCAATCGCATTAGCAGCGGCTATTTTCATTTCCTCGTTAATAGCAGAGGCGCGAACATCAAGGGCGCCGCGGAAAATATAGGGAAAGCCTAAAACATTATTCACCTGATTAGGAAAATCAGAACGTCCAGTAGCGATAATCGCATCCGGGCGGGCTTTTTTCGCCACATCTGGCATGATTTCTGGCTCTGGGTTGGCCATGGCAAATACAATCGGCTTGTCAGCCATGCTTTTTAACATTTCAGGGGTCATGGCCTTAGCAACAGACAGCCCTAAAAATACATCCGCCCCTTCGATAGCATCAGTTAGTGAACGGGCTTCTGTTTTCACCGCATGGGCGGATTTCCACTGATTCATACCGCTTTCACGGCCCTGATAAATCACCCCTTCACGGTCACATAAAATCACATTTTGATGTTTTACGCCCATCGCCTTTATCAGCTCAACACAGGCGATTGAGGCCGCCCCCGCGCCATTTGATACCACTTTGATATCTTCCATTTTGCGGCCGGTTAAATGCAAGGCATTGATCAGTCCAGCGGCGGCGATAATAGCGGTGCCATGCTGGTCGTCATGGAAAACAGGGATATCCATTTTCTCGCGCAGGCGCTGTTCAATAATAAAACATTCTGGCGAGCGAATATCTTCCAAATTAATGCCGCCAAAAGACGGGCCAAGCAGGCTGACTGCATCCACAAATTTATCCACATCTTCGGTATCAAGTTCCAGATCAACACCGTCAATATCTGCAAATTTCTTAAATAGAACAGCTTTACCTTCCATGACCGGCTTAGAGGCTACAGCCCCGATATTACCCAGTCCCAATACTGCGGTACCGTTGGAAATAACCGCCACAATATTACCTTTAGCGGTATAATCATAAGCTGTGTTAGGATCAGCCTCAATTGCAAGGCAAGGCTCTGCAACACCAGGTGAATAAGCCAGCGACAGGTCGCGCTGGGTGGTCAGCGGCTTGGTTGGGGTAATCTCCAACTTACCCGGACGTCCATCTGAATGAAATAATAAAGCTTCTTTTTTAAAGGATTTTTTCATGGGATATTTCTACTTTTTTTCATAAATATGTATAAAGAAGGTTTTATATAACCAGCCAATGACCCTTGAAACCAACTTAATTGAAACTCTGGACGTTTGAAACAGAATAAAGACCAAAAATCGCAAAAGCTGACCCCAATGATGGCGCAGTACCTGGCTGTTAAACAGCATTATCAAGATATACTGCTTTTCTATCGCATGGGTGATTTTTATGAAATGTTTTTGCACGATGCGGAAATTGCTTCCGAAGCGCTGGGCATTGCCCTCACCCATCGCGGGGAAATAGATGGCAAGCGGGTGCAGATGTGCGGCGTTCCTGTTCATGCCGCAGACAGCTATTTGGCCAAATTGATAAAGATGGGCCACAGGGTTGCAGTATGCGAGCAGTCTGAAACTCCGGAACAATTTAAAAAGAGAGGCGGCAAAGGCCCGCTGCCCCGTGATGTGGTGCGGGTTATCACGCCTGGCACCTTGCAAGAAGATGGTCTGTTAGATGCGTTTCAAAATAATTTTCTGGCTTCTATCGGGCGGGTTAATGATAAGCTGGCGGTGGCTTGGGCAGATATGTCTACTGGCAGCTTTCAGGTTCAGGAATGTCTGCACACAGATTTAGACGCGCTGTTAACGCGTCTGAATGTAGCTGAATTTATCTATCCAGAAGATTTAGCTGATTTGGCGAGCGGGTTAACCAGTTCTGGCAGCGGTACCTCATTACCTGCTGCTGCCTTTAACCATCGAAAGGCTGACGCGGCGCTCTGCCAACATTATGATGTCACCACCTTGCAGGGGATGGGACAATTCAGCCCGCAAATGTTGTCTGCTGCCGGGGGATTGCTGGCCTATCTTCAGCAAACACAGCTGGCAACCATGCCATATCTCAAACCCTTATCTGCGGAATGGCCAGATGCGTTTATGGTCATAGATGCCGCTACCCGCAAATCATTAGAGCTATCGCGTACCCTGACCGGTGAGCGCAAAGGCAGCTTGCTTTCAGCAATTGATAAAACCAGTACCGCGAGCGGGGCCCGTCTGTTGCATCGCCGCCTTTCTGCACCGCTAACAGATCGCCCGGCGATCGAATCCCGGCTCGGTTTGGCGACATGGTTTACGCAAAACCCCATGATCGCCAGCGAAGCCAGTGAAATTCTGGTGACCATTCCAGATATTGAACGGGCATTATCGCGGCTGGCAACCGGACGGGGGGGGCCGCGCGATCTGGCTGGCCTGGCACAAGGGCTTTATAAAGCGCGCAGCCTGTCACTGGTGCTAAATCGCAGTAGTGAGGCAGAAAGCCAGAAACAGATACTGGCCCTGGCACAAATTGCCCAAAACCCCGCCCCTCTAGCCGAGAAAATCACCCCGGCATTAGCAGATGAGTTACCGCTATTGGCAAGAGATGGGCATTTCATCCGGCAAGGCTATGACCGCCAGTTGGATGAATTGCGACAAATGCGTGATGAAAGCCGGCGTCTGATGGCTAATTTACAAGCAGGCTATGCCGAAGCTACGGGCATTGCCGCTTTGAAGATTAAACATAATAATGTGCTTGGCTATCATATTGAGGTGCGTGCCGCACATGCCGAAAAACTGATGCAGGATGATAGATTTATTCATCGCCAAACCACCGCACAGGCGGTGCGGTTTACCACTACAGAGCTTGCTGAAAAAGAACAGGCGCTGAGTTCTGCATCTGACCGCGCACTTGCATTAGAGCTGCAATTATTTGAACAGCTGGTCAAAGAAGTGATTGCCTCTATTGAACCGGTATTGGCCAGTGCAGAAGCTATTGCCACCCTTGATGTGGCCTGTTCAACAGCCAGGCTGGCAAAATTATATGATTATTGTTGTCCGCAGCTCGCTGACGACACCGCTTTTTCAATCGAGGGAGGACGGCATCCGGTTGTTGAGCAGGCCATTCGCCAGCAGACTAAATTTATCGCAAATGATTGCGGCCTATCGGAAGAGGCGAATCTGTGGCTGTTAACTGGGCCGAATATGGCTGGTAAATCTACCTATCTGCGCCAGAATGCGCATATGGCGATATTGGCACAAGCAGGGTTTTATGTACCGGCGAAACGCGCAAAGATAGGTATCGTTGACAAGATTTTCAGCCGGGTCGGGGCATCAGATGACCTGGCACGCGGGCAATCTACCTTTATGGTGGAAATGGTGGAAACAGCGGCAATCCTAAATCAATCTACGCCAAAATCACTGGTTATTCTGGATGAAATTGGCCGCGGTACCGCAACCTGGGATGGGCTGGCTATCGCCTGGGCCTGTCTTGAATATTTGCATGATCAGATCGGGTGCCGGGCTTTATTTGCAACCCATTATCACGAGCTGACTGCCCTGCAGGCGCAATTGCCGCGCCTGCGTCCCTATGCCATGCAGGTAAAGGAATGGAAGGGCGCTATCATCTTTTTACATCAGGTAGCTAGCGGGGCAGCGGACAAATCATATGGGGTGCATGTCGCCAGGCTTGCCGGTTTGCCGAAAATGGTTACCCGCCGGGCTGGCCAGCTGGTAAGCCAGCTGGAAGCAGGCAGCCTGCATACAAGGGCACCTGCCCTGCCCTTATTTGACCTGCCTGAAAATGGTCAAAATAACCTGTATAATGCCGAATATGACGCGAACAGTGAGGCAGAGGATACACTGGAAAATCTGCGCCAGATGATAACCGAATTAGAACCAGATAGCCTGACCCCAAAACAGGCGCTATCTGTTTTGTATGATTTGAAATCAGCCTTGCCCGAAGATGAAGGGTAGAAATTGATGGTTATAATACCACCCCCTAGTAAGTTAAGAATGGTCTTCTTCTGTCATGCATAAACAAACAACAATGCCGGTAACTGTCTGGCAGTCCTGGATGTCGCCGTTGCCAACAGCCATAACCAAGGCTGAGGCTGTCATATTCTGTGCGATTGATGAAGCAGAACTCACCCGGTCACTGGACCAATTAGCCGATACTGCAAAAGACAGCTCTGCATTGCGCACCGCCTTATTGGCAGAGATGAAAGCCAAGCTGGCAGAAGCACGTTCACGCCTTGCGGCGCGTTTGCACGCTGAACGTGATGGCGCCGATTATGTGGGGGCACATGCCCATGCGCTGGATGTTCTTATCCGCAGTGCGCTTAATCTTGCCTGCCAGCATGTCTTTGCCAGAAAGCCGGGTTTTGGGCTGATGGCGGTTGGCGGATATGGCCGTGGCGAGCTGGCTCCGCATAGTGATATTGATTTGCTATTTGTGATGCCCGAACAAGCAGCAAAAAAACAGGAACCTATTATTGAATTTCTGCTGTATCTGCTGTGGGATATGGGGCTGACCGTGGGTCATGCCAGCCGCACCATACGTCAGAATTTAAGCGCTGCTGATGAAGATGTAACGATTTGTACAAGCTTGCTGGAAATGCGGCCAATTGGCGGCGATAGCGTGGTTGCAGACAAAATGATGGCGGCCTTTTCAAAATGGCTCGGCCGCCAGTCAGCGGCACCTTTTTTAAGCGCCAAACTCGAAGAGCGCGAGACTCGCATCACCCGCACTGGCGGAACACGGTATGCGGTAGAGCCTAATGTCAAGGATGGTAAGGGGGGGTTGCGCGATCTGCATACACTGTTCTGGATTGCCAAATATGCCTACCGCGTCAACACCATCACCGATGTTTTGCAGACCGGGATTGTACGCCAGTCCGAGGCACGAAGCTTTGCTTCTGCACAGCGTTTTTTATGGACTGTTAGGTGTTTCCTACATTTGCATCATGGGCGCGAAGATGATCGGCTCAGTTTTGATGCACAGATGGAAATTGCGCCGCAAATGCGGTTTTCAGACCGGGGCGGGTTGCGCGGTGTTGAACGGTTTATGAAACGGTACTATCTGGCGGCTCGGCATGTCGGTAATCTTACCCGTATTTTTTGTGCAGCATTGGAAACAGATTTTGACCGGCGTCCGCGCCTATCGTTGAAAAAATTCTGGTCAAGTGATGCGGCTTCCAAACTTGAAATAGCCCCATTTATTCTGGAAAAAGGGCGGCTGCATTTACCTGAAAATATGCGTTTCCGCGATGATCTGCATCAAATTGTCAGGCTGTTTTACTTCGCCCTTATTCATGAGCTGGATATTCATCCCGATACTTTGCGTCGGTTGGCCCGTGCGGTAAGGGCGGCAAAAACCCAGCAGCTTCAAACCGAGCAAACACATGCGGTGTTCCTGCAAATCATCAGTGGCAAGGGCAACCCTGAACGGGTATTGCGGTTGATGAATGAATCTGGCTGGCTGGGTATTTATATGCCGGATTTCGGCCGCATCGTCGGGATGATGCAATTTGATATGTATCATAGCTATACGGTGGATGAGCATAGCTTGCGTGCCGTTGGTATTATGCGCGAAATCGAACAGGGACAACTTGTAGATGAAGCGCCACTGGCGAGCCAGCTTATCCACGAAATCGCCTCTAGACGGGCCTTGTTTGTGGCAATTTTTCTGCATGATATTGCCAAGGGCAGAGGCGGGGATCACTCTGTTTTGGGCGCTGAGGTGGCCCGTAATCTTGCCCCGATGCTAGGCTTAAACGAAGAAGAAACAGAAACGATTGTCTGGCTGATTTTGAAACATTTGCTGATGAGCAAAACAGCCTTTCGATATGATCTTAATGATCCACAAACCATTATTGATTTTGCTGAAGAGGTACAATCACCAGAACGTCTGAAGCTGCTGTTGGTGCTAACCGTTGCCGATATACAGGCGGTTGGCCCGGATATCTGGAACGGGTGGAAAGCCAGCTTGATGCGCGATCTGTATCATCGCTCGGAAGCGGTGCTTGGCGGGGCGGCACCGTCTGAAGTCTCGAGAAGCGCAGCCATTGATGCCATGCATGAAGCCAGAGCCCAATTACCGGATTGGGATGATGCGCAATTTGAGGCGCATGCCAGCTTGTTTTATCCAAGTTACTGGACCAATTTTACGACCGCATCGCATGTGCATCATGCGGGGCTGGCCACTAAATTTGACCAATCTGACCAGCAATTACTGGTCGATTTCAAGGTGGATGAGGATAAAAAATCAACTATTCTGGTGGTGATAGCTGCAGATCATCCCGGCCTGTTTAGCCGGATAGTCGGCTCGGTTGCCATGTCTGGTTGCAGCATTATGAATGCCCGGATTAATACCCGCCATGATGGCACAATTCTGGATCAGTTTCGTATTCAGAACCAAAATCGTGAGGCGGTTACCGATACCAGCACACAGCAGCGTATCGCCAGCCTGATCGAACAATCGCTGGCAGGCGATATATCGCTGTTTGATAAATTGCGCGAGAAATCCTCACAGCTTTCGGCGCGTGTAAAGGTGATGACCGTGCCGCCGCGGGTTCTGGTGACCAATGGCCGCAGTAAAACCCATACGGTAATAGAGGTAAATGGCGCAGACAGGCCCGGCCTTTTATATCAGATCACCTATCATTTGTTGCAATTAGGCTTGCAAGTAAATTCAGCAACCGTATCTACCTATGGCGAAAAAGCGGTTGATGTATTTTATGTGAAAGATGTCTATGGGTTGCAAATTGAGCGCGTCGCTACGCAAGAGAAAATCAAGCAAGATCTATTGTCTATTTTTGAAGAAGATGCTGCCCGAACCCCAGGGTCAGGCAGATGAGCGCGATAAGCCTGAAACGGGCCTTTGGCCAGATTAGCGGTCTTACCCTTATATCGCGAATTCTGGGGTTTATTCGTGATATTTGTTTTGCGCATTTTCTTGGGGCTGGCAGCGCAGCAGATGCGTTTTTGGTGGCCTTTAAATTACCAAATTTATTTCGCCGTTTAACCGCAGAAGGTGCGCTTACCAATGCGTTTCTTCCGGTCTATAGTCTGGCACGCGAAAAACAGGGTCAGGGTCATGCTCTTATTTTGGCAGCAGAGGTGCAAACCGCCCTTTTACTGGTTTTATCGGCGATTGTGCTGGTAATGGAAGGGTTTATGCCGGCGATAATTTCGGTTTTGGCTCCTGGATTTAGCGCGACACCAGACAGGTTTGATGCGGCGGTGCAGTTGGCGCGAATTACCATGCCCTATTTGCCCATGATCTCGCTGGTTGCGTTATGGGCAGCGTTATTAAACAGCGCAGATGACTTTATTGCCGGGGCTTTGGCACCTGTTATTCTGAATATGTTTTTAATTGCCGGGGCAGTGATGATTCCCATTAGCGCGGCGGCAACAAACAGCCCTGCATCCATGCTGGCACTGCCTCTGGTTGCTGGTCTGTTGATGGCCGGGGTCTGTCAGATGGTCCTGTTACAGGCAGGGTTGCGCCGCAAGGGGCTGGCTCCAAAATGGCGCTTTGGCAAATTATCGCCGCAGTCGCGTGCCATGTGGGCAGGGTTTGTTCCCGCTGCCCTGGGGGCAGGGGCAACCCAGATAAATTTGCTGGTTGATTTGATCCTTGCCTCGCTGTTGCAAGTCGGGGCTATATCCTGGCTATATTATGCAGACAGAATTGCCCAGCTGCCGCTAGGGCTGGTTGGTATCGCACTGGGTACAGCATTATTGCCGCGCCTGTCGCGTATCGAAGCGGATAGCGATAACGCGCATCGCACATCTGAATTTGCCCGCGAGCTGGCGTCGGGATTTATGCCAGCGGCTTGTCTGGTTCTGCCCGCAACTGCCGCACTGCTGATTATCGCCGAGCCCATAATTATTGGCTTGTTTCATTCCGGTGCCTTTAGTCTGGCAGATGGCAAGGCGGCGGCTGCCGCGCTTATGGCCTATGCGCTCGGCTTGCCGGCCTTTGTTGGATTAAAGCTGACCGGGGCCGCTTTATATGCGTTGCAAAAGGCTCGGCTGGTGATGGTGATATCGCTGATTTCTGTAGGGTTAAACATTGTTCTTAGCCTGTATCTGATGCGGATTCTCGGCCATGTTGGATTGGCGCTGGCAACCGCGTCTGTCTCTTGGCTGGGATTTATCTGGCAGCTTGTCTGGCTAGGGCGGGCAGGCCGGTTGGACTTCTCTGCAACGCGGGTAATTGGGTTGTCCCTATTATGCTCTGGGATCATGGCAACAGGGCTATATCTGTTATTGCCAGTGTTCCGAGCGGCGTTTTCCAGCCCTGTTCTTATCCTGATTTCACTCGTATTATCTGGCGGCATGGTTTATTTCCTGTCTGGCTGGTTAACCGGGTTACTAAGGCTGGTTTTTTTCAGCAGAACATCCTAAAATAGCGCGTATTATTTTTCATATCCGTTCAACTACAGGTCAAATAAGGGGCAAGATGCCATTATGGGTCAGGCAATAAAGGGACGTATTTTTTCTGGCGTACAGCCAACTGGCAATTTGCATTTAGGTAATTATCTGGGCGCCATTAAAAACTGGATTGCCTTGCAGGATGATTTTGAATGTATCTATTGTGTGGTCGATTTGCATGCGATAACCGTACCGCAAGATCCGGCAGTGTTGCGGCGGGCTATTCGTGAAGTGGCTGCTTGTCTGATTGCTTCTGGTATCGATCCAGAAAAATCTATTTTATTTAATCAATCCCGGGTGCCGCAACATACAGAGCTGGCATGGATATTTAACTGTGTTGCCCGGCTTGGCTGGCTGAACCGGATGACACAATTCAAGGAAAAGGCAGGCAAGAACCGTGAAAATGCCACTGTAGGTCTATATGCCTATCCAACACTAATGGCAGCCGATATTCTGACCTATAAGGCCACCCATGTGCCAGTGGGAGAGGATCAAAAACAGCATCTAGAATTAACACGCGATATTGCCGTTGCCTTTAATTCAATGTTTGATACAGAATTTTTCCCGCAACCAGAGCCACAAATACAGGCAACCGCCGCACGGGTGATGAGCTTGCGCGATGGCAGCTCAAAAATGAGCAAGTCAGATGCCTCGGATGCAACGCGGATTAATTTAACCGATAGCGCAGATGATATTGCCCAGAAAATCAAACGGGCAAAAACCGATCCGGAACCGCTCCCCTCAGAGGTGGCGGGTCTGGCTGAACGCCCCGAGGCAACGAATTTGGTTGGTATTTTTGCTGGCCTGTCCGGACGTAGCCAGGCAGATATTTTATCTGAATTTGGTGGTCAGGGGTTTGGGGTGTTCAAGCCTGCATTGGCAGAATTGGCGGTTAGCCAGATTGCGCCTATCAGTGCTGAGATGAACAAGCTTCTGAAACAGGAGGATGAAATTGACGCGATACTGGAAAAAGGGGCAACACAGGCACAAGCGATTGCTGCCCCGATACTGTCAGAAGTGAAAAAGCTGGTAGGGTTTTCCTGATCGATTGTGTCTATCCTGACTAGCCTTGGTAAAGGGTCTAGACCAGCCTTTATCCAGACTTGATAATCTGTGCGTCCCTTCCCATATATAGGCGAATAGGATATAATAATGGCCGCGGCCTGTAGCATGTTAAAAA
>JBMHCK010000025.1:0-20792 GCA_049889955.1 Puniceispirillaceae bacterium (SeqCode) | reverse complement strand
AGCAGCAGCCTTTAGAAAAACTTAAAGGTTACGCCTATTTTTTCGGCAGTCTGGCAAGCAATTGAATAAATTCGTGTAAACATGGACGCAACAGGGTTTCAGGGCAGGCGTATTTTCTGCTAGCCTTAGGGTCAGGGGATTGAGAAATGAACGCTACAGACACAAAATTCCTACTGGTTTTAGTAGATGATAGTGATGAGCTGCATCAGGCATTGCATTATGCGTGCAAACGCGCCAGCGCAGCAGATATGCGGATTGCGCTTTTATATGTGGTTGCCCCCGCAGAATTTGCCCATTGGGCCGGGGTGGGCGAGCTGATGCGACAAGAGGCGCGTGAATATGCCGAAGAGAAAATGCGTAGCCATGCGGACTATGTGCAAAATCTGACAGGCAAAGCTCCGCTTATGCATATTCGTGAAGGCAAAGCTGTGGATGAAGTTATCAATCTTATTAATGATGAGAAAGATATCAGCTTGCTGGTGCTGGGCGCGGATACTAATTCCGATAGCGCCGGGCCAGTTGTCTCTTATCTTACCGGGCGCGGGGTTGCTTCCTGCCGGATACCGATTGTCGTGGTACCTGGAAATATGACTGACGAGCAGATTGACGCTCTGACCTAAACGCACTAACTAACCTTTTCAGGGCATTTCAAAAAATAGACAGCGCAACAGCGCGGCCTCTATGCACGCATGAAAGGATGTGTCCACAATGTTCACCAAGTTAAAAAATACATTCCTCTTACTAACCGGAGCCTTTGTTCTTATTATGACTACCGAAACTGCACAAGCTGAAGCTAGCCGCCTTATCCTGGACACCACCAAGGGCCAAATTGAAATCGAACTAAAGCCGGATCTCGCCCCAAATCATGTGGCGCGCATCTCGGAACTGGCCGCAGAAGGGTTTTATGATGGCATTATTTTCCACCGCGTAATTCCAGGCTTTATGGCCCAAACTGGCGACCCAACAGGAACAGGGATGGGCGGTTCTGGTCAAAAGCTGGAAGCAGAATTCACCGATTACGCCTATGTAGAGGGCACAGTGGGCATGGCACGGTCAATGAATCCGGATAGTGGTGATAGTCAGTTTTTCATCTGTTTTGATGGATGTGGGCACTTAACGGGCCAATATACGGTATGGGGCCAGGTGTCGCGCGGCATGGATGTGGTACATAAAATTAACGCAGGCGAGCCACCTGCAGAACCAGATAGCATCGTAACCGCCTCGCTTGCCGAGTAATCTTTGCCTGACTATATTTTCTGGCCTAGCTTTTCTGGCCCATATCTTCAGGCTTATCTTGCATAGATAACAGCATATATGGGTCAGGCTTTTGGCAGCCGTGCAAATTGAAAGAGCAGGGCTGTCCAAATCAGCCCGAATGCCAGCATATCTTGCCAAACAAAGGCTTCTTGAAACAACACAACCCCAACCAGCAATTGCAGGCTGGGGTTTATATAAAATAAGAACCCGGTCATGCTCAGGCGCAGGAACCGATTGCCGATATGAAACAGCACAAGCGGTACAGAGGTCACAATGCCTGAGGCCAGTGCCATCATCACCCCATAGCTGCTGCCATCCAGAAATAGCGATGCCCCTTCCGGCTTTATCACAAAGGTCAGATAGATCAGATAGCCCAGCATTATCGGGGCAATCATCAACAGCTCTATCACCATGCCGGCAAAGGCCTCTATATCTATTTGCTTACGCACAACCGCATAGACAGCAAAGCTGGCCCCGATTAACAGCGCAATATAGGGGATGCCATCCAATTGAGTGGCCTTTACCAACACCCCGGCCGTTGCCACTGTTAGCGCCAACCAGCCTCGCACATCCAGCTTCTCGCGAAATACAATCATCCCCAGCGCAATCGCCATCAACGGATAGATAAAATACCCAAAGGCAGATTCAGAAATCTGCGCGGTGCCAACCGCATATAAAAAGGCCGTCCAATTTACCGTTACCAAACACGCACCAGCGAATAATCCGACTAGCTGTTTTTTTGTCTGGATAATGGTGAATAATGTTTTGCCATCCCCTAGGGCAACAAACAGCCCCAACATAAAAACCGCTGCCCAAATCGCCCGATGCACCAATATTTCATCCAACGCAAAGGCGGTCAGAAAATGGAAAAATATGGGCGCTATTCCCCACAGGGCTGGACTGGCGATAGCAGCGGTAAGCCCAATTTGATGCGGCGATAAATTTGAAAACATACTTAAGGACAGCTCCAGTAGCTAGGATCGCATCAGGTAAGAATAACCCTAAAGTCATTCACATTTGTCTTTGTCGGGCCAGTAATAACCTGGCTTTCCAATGCAGCGAAAAATCCATGGCTGTCATTATTCTCTAGGCTGGCCACCGCATCAATGCCGCGCTTGGCTGCCTGTGATACTGTATCTGGCGTAATATATCCGCCAGCTATCGGCAGGGCACCATCAATGCCATCTGTATCGGCCGCCAGCCCGTAAAAATCCCCTTGCAAGGCTAGCGCATGAATAAATTCAGCATTCCGCCCCCCCTTGCCGTTACCGGTGACAATCACCGTTGTCTCGCCGCCAGAAATAAGGGCGGTTTGCGGCGGGCTAGATTTGGCTGTCCTGGCCATTTCTGCGGCCAAAGCGCGGCTTTCCCCTTCCAGAGCGTCACCTAAAATCACCGGGTGATAGCCAGCCTGCCGGGCGATTTCTGCTGCGGCTTGCAAGGATTTCATCGGTGTCGCCAGTACATGCATCGTACTATTTGCCAGACGCGCATCTGTGCTGGTTGGCGTCTCGCACGCGTCAGACAGAAGATGGGCGCGCACGGTCATCGGCACTTCTATCTGATAACGATCCAGTATCTCTATCGCTTGCCGGGCGGTCGTTTCATCCCCGACAGTTGGGCCAGAGGCGATAATAGCGGGATCATCCCCTGGTACATCCGATATCGCAAAGCTGAGCGTTGTTGCGGGAAACGCCGCGGCTGCTAGCTGCCCACCCTTGCCAGCCGATAGATGTTTTCGAACGCAATTCATTGCATCTATTGGCGCGCCCTTTACCAGCAATTGTGTGGTGATATCCTGTTTCACATGAAACCCTATTGCCGGATGAGGTAAACAAAACAGGCTCGATCCGCCGCCAGAGACCAGCACCACCATGATATCGTCCTTGCCGAGCTGGCTGGCTGTCTTGAAAATTTGTCTGGCGGCATGCAGGCCTCTATCATCTGGAACCGGATGTGCTGCCTGAATAATCTGGATATGATCGGTTGGGCTGTCATGCCCATCAGGAACAATGACCATCCCCTCCAGGCGGGATTTCAACGCTGGCGGCGCTGCCTTTTCAAAGGCGCTGGCCATCACCGCAGAAGCCTTGCCAAATCCAGTAACAAAGACCCGCCCCTTTGGCACAGATTGCAGTGTTTTTTGCACCGCATCGCCTATGAAATTTTCTGGATGAGCGGCTTGCACCGCCGCCTCATACATCGCTTTCATCAACGCAATTTTTTCAACTGAGGACATGCATCCCTGCCTGTATTTTACACGAAAGTAAGAAGGTGAAGGCGGCTCTATTCGTTGCTAATACACCAGCTCTGTTGAACTATCCCTACCCCAGAAGTGATTTCAACGCAAATGACGGGTTTTCTATTTCCTGTGGGCTTGGATGGCGGCCTGCTTCTAAACATTTTTTACCTATCATATAGGCCTGTCCATCATTTGCGGCCTCTATCGCTACAAGCTTGCCCTTATGCCAGCTCCAGACGGACAGGCTGTTCTCGCGGCGGCCGGCACGGCGGACGGAAACCAGATTACCTGCCGCTTGTGTTGGAACCAGCCCTGCCATTTGAAATTTGACATCAAATTGATCAGACCAGAACCACCAGGCCTCGGCAGCTGGACGCTCGGCCCCGGTAATCGCCGCAGCCGCAACCGCAGCGCTAAATTGGGCATGATGAATAGATTCAATACGTATCGCGCTTAATGCAGGGGCGCGCGCCGCATCCCCTATGGCCCAGATATTATTTTGCTCTGTTTGATAATCTGCGCTGACCAGCACCCCGTTATCTATAGCCAATCCTGCCTGCTGGGCCAGTTCGCTGTCTGGTGACACGCCTATCCCTGCCAACACCATATCGGCGTCCAGCTGCTGGCCATCTGCTAGCATGACACCAGAACAGTGCCCATTTTCATCGCATAGAATCTCGCTCACCCCTGCCCCGCAATGCAGCTGCGTGCCATGCTGGCTATGCAATTCCGCGCAATAGTCAGATAGCGATTGTGAGGCGACCCTGGCCAGCAGACGCGGCGCCATTTCCACAATATCTACCGCCACCCCTGCCTGGCGTAATGATGCCGCCGCCTCTAGCCCGATATAGCCGCCGCCAATCACCACCGCTTTTTTTGTTGCGGGCAAATGATCGCGGATAGCCCGGGCATCGCGAGCTACCCGCAATACAAACACCCCTTTGGACTGCCCGCCAGCGATTGGCAAATGGCGCGGTATTGCCCCGGCAGCAAGGATAAGATGGCTGTAGCTCTGACTTCGGCCATCGGCCAGCTGTATTTTTGCAGACCGGCGGTCTATAGACTGCACCGCACAGCCTGGCTGAAAATCAATATTAAAAACATCAAACCAGTCTGGCTTTCGCAATAAAAATTGTTCATCAGGGGCATCACCCCCTTCTTTGAGATAGGTTTTGGACAAGGGCGGGCGTTGCAAGGGCAACCCCTCTTCCCGGTCAAAGATGGTAATCTCGCCTTCAAAACCATGATGACGCAACCTCTCTGCACAGGAAAGGCCGGCATGGCTGGCACCCACAATGATTATTCTGCTCATAGTTTCCTCATATAGAAGAGAGATTTTTCTATCCCCCTCACCATAGGACATAACCGGCAGGGAAGATAAATAATTTTTGTCAGACAGAACAAAACAATTTATGAAAAAAAGCGATCTCTATAGATGACGCCGATAGGCTTTGGCGCCATATTGGATATAGCAGCGCGGCACGGCGAAATATAACGCAAATAAGAAAGCAGTGATAATGACTCTGGACACAATAACCACCATAGATGAATTAAGACAAATCGCCCATAAACGGGTGCCAACCATGTTTTATGATTATATGGAATCCGGCTCCTGGACAGAAACCACTTTTCGGGCCAATTGCGATGATTTTAAAAAGATTTCCTTTCGCCAGCGTGTAGCTGTTGATATGGCAAACCGCACCACAAAAACCACCATGCTGGGCAGCGAAGTTGCCATGCCGCTAGCCATTGCGCCCACCGGCCTGACCGGCATGCAACATGCGGATGGGGAAATTCTGGCCGCAAAGGCCGCTGCTGATTTCGGCATTCCTTTTACCCTCTCCACCATGTCTATTTCCTCTATTGAGGATGTGGCAACCCATACAAAGGCCCCTTTCTGGTTTCAGCTATATGTTATGAAGGATCATGATTTTGCAAAGCGGCTGGTAAATCGTGCCAAGGCAGCGGAATGTTCTGCCCTGATGCTCACCCTTGATCTGCAAATTCTGGGACAGCGTCACAAAGATATTAAAAATGGCCTGACCACCCCGCCAAAAATGACTTTGAAGAATATTCTGGATATGGCGATGCGTCCGCGCTGGTGTCTTGGCATGCTTGGCACCCCCAGACGTTCTTTTGGCAATATTGTCGGTCATGTTGAAGGGGTGTCAGATATGACAAAACTATCTTCATGGGTTGGCGAGCAATTTGATCTGCAGCTGGATTGGGATGATGTTGCCCGCATTAAGGAATGGTGGGGCGGCAAGCTGATTATCAAGGGTATTCTGGATGCAGAAGATGCCATGATGGCAGCAAAATCAGGGGCAGATGCGTTGATTGTGTCTAACCATGGCGGGCGGCAATTAGATGGGGCAGAAAGCTCTATCGCCATGTTGCCAGAAATTGTCGCGGCTGTAGGCCAGGATATCGAAGTCTGGATGGATGGCGGTATTCGCTCTGGCCAGGATATTTTAAAAGCGGTTGCACTCGGCGCACAATCCACTCTTACCGGACGGGCCTTTCTATATGGTCTAGGCGCAGCCGGACAGGCCGGCGTTACCAAAGCGCTAGAGATTATGCATAAAGAGCTGGATATGAGCATGGCACTATGCGGCCACCGCGATATTCAGAATGTAGATAGAAATATCCTGCGAAACTGTCCGTTCTGATACGCCCGCTATCCAGACCAGCTGGACAAAGTTAGCGCCATTTCGCCAAGGCGGCTTCATCTGCCTCGCGGGCATCTACCCAGCTTGCGCCTGTCGCTGTTTCCTCTTTTTTCCAAAAGGGCGCTTTGGTCTTTAGATAATCCATGATAAAGGCCGCGCTTTCAAAAGCGGCACTGCGATGGGCAGATGCACAACCAACAAACACAATATTTTCTTCTGGCAATAATCGGCCAACACGGTGAATAACGCGTACCCCCAGCAGAGGCCATCTGGCCCGGGCTTGTTCTGTGATAGATTCTATCTCTTTTTCTGTCATGCCGGGGTAATGTTCCAAGGTCATGGCCTGCAATTCCGGATTGTCTGCGGTATCACGCACAATGCCGGCAAATATCACAACCGCGCCAACCCCTGTTGTTTTCAGCGCTGAATATTCTGCATCAATATCGAAATCCTGTTCGGTAATCAGAACCGTTTCCATATATTTCTAGCCTCCGGTTACCGGGGGAAAAAAGGCTATTTCATCACTATCTTTGACCAGGCTATCCAGCCGGGCATAGGTACGATTTTGTGCCACACGAACAGTTTTTAAATTGCGTAATGCCGCGTCATGGCCAGCCGAGCGGCCACGCAAATAGCTGGCCAGTTCGCCTATTGTGTGCACCTCGGCGGGCAGATTAATCTCCTCGCTACTGCACCCGGTATGCTCACGCATCCAGGCAAAATACAAAATCTTCATAATGCCTGTTCCTGAAATGGGATGAAATCCAGCATATCACCTATACGGACCCCCTCGCAATCGAAAGGGATTTCGACTAGCCCATCTGCCCCGGTAAGAGAAGATATCACGCCCGCCCCTTTTCGCCCATGCAAAGTAATTTGCTGGCGCCCTGTGGCATCTATAGATAGACGCGCCCGCAAATATTCAGCGCGCCCGGCTCTTTTGCGTAGCTCAAACCCGGCCGCTACCCGCACCTTTAGCAATTCGCGCGGCACCCTGCCAGACAGGCTATCTATCACCGGTGCCACCAATAGCTTGAAGCAAACAAAGGCGGCAACCGGATTGCCAGGCAGGCAGAATATCATCTGGCTGTCTTTTTTTGCAATCGCCATTGGACGGCCAGGCTTCATCGCCAGACGCCAGAACAGGCACTCTGCCCCAAGTGCGGCCAGCGCGCTCTGGCTATGATCTTCTATCCCATCAGAGGCCCCGCCACTGGAAATAATAATATCTGCCCCTGCCAGCCCCTGTGTATAAGCAGAAATTAACGCCTGTTTCTGATCCGCAACAATCCCGCCATCTATCAGCTCTACCTCTTCATGGGCCAACAGCCCTGCCAAAATTGCCCGGTTACTGTCATGGATCTGGCCCTCCTGCAGCTTGGCGCCTGTTTCTATAATTTCATCACCTGTGGAATAAATGGCGACTTTCAGACGCCGATATACCTGTATTTCTGCGTGGCCAGAGGCGGCTAACTGCCCCATATCGGCTGCGGTAATCTTGTGGCCCTTTGTTGCAACACACTCTCCTGCTGCCAGATTCTCGCCTCGTGGCCGAATATTTGTTCCGCGTGCCAGTATTTTACCGCATATAACGCTATCCCCCTTATCGGTGCAATCTTCATGCATCAGGATACAATCCGGGCCTTGTGGCACTATTGCACCTGTGTAAATACGCACTGCCTCACCAGGCTCAACCTGGCCAGTAAAGGGATGACCTGCACGAGCCATGCCCACAATTTTTAGCGGCGCATCTGGCTGTTCTGCCAGCCTGTCTGCATGCACAGCAAACCCGTCAACTGCGGCATTATCTGTTTGCGGCAGGTCAATCAGGCTCAACACCTGCTTTGCAGTTATGCGCCCCATTGCCTGCATCACGGGTACTTTTTCGGTTTCAACGGCCAGCTGTTCTGCCCGTGCCAGCACCAAAGCGCGGGCATCTTCCAGCCGGGTTGTAACTGGATGCACCATCTATCTAGCGCCTCTGTAGTTGCAGATAACCAAGAATGAAATCAACGATGCCGGCAATATCCGCGCTGGCCAAAACAGGCAGGGTACAGCCAGCCGGCGGGCTATCGCTGACCAGGGCAATGATATGAATATCTTCCGGGTAGAGCGGCGGCACAGCTAGTTCATGGCGATAAATCTCCAGCTTCGGGATCGCCTCGCGTTTAAAGCCTTCAACCAATACAAGGTCACATGGGATTAATTGGTCAAGCAAATCCTGCAGCTCTGGCTCATCTTGCGCATGCTCAACAAAATGCACCGAGCGGGTTGCTGAAGAGACCAACACCTGATTAGCTCCGGCTTTGCGGTGGCGCCAGCTATCCTTGCCTGGAACATCTGCATCAAATTTGTGATGGGCATGTTTGATGGTTGCCACCGAATAGCCCTGTTCTGCCAGCTGGCTGATTAGCTTTTCTGCCAGCGTCGTTTTTCCAGACCCTGACCACCCTGCCAGCCCAAATACAGCCTGTTTTGTCATCTGCGCTGCCTGCCTTATCCGCCAGTAACATTCATCATTCGGCCAACATTTTTTGCATGTCTGCGGCTAATGACAAAATCATGCCCTTTTGGCTTGCGGCCAATTGCTTCAAAAATCGCTGCCTCTAGCGCGGCCTCGCCACCACTACGCAACGCAGCGGCCAGATTGGCATTATCATCCTGCCCCAGACACATATAAAGCTGGCCAGTACAGGTAATGCGCACCCGGTTACAGCTTTCACAAAAATTATGAGTCATCGGGGTAATAAAACCCAGCTTTCGGCCGGTCTCGCCTACCTCGACATAGCGGGCCGGACCCGGCGTTGCATAGGCAGTATCGGTCAGGGTAAATCGCTGTTCAAGGCGGGCGCGGACCACCGATACAGGCAGATATTGATCAACTCTGTTTTCATTGCCAATATCGCCCATTGGCATCACTTCAATGATGGTCATATCAAAACCTTGCGCCCCGGCAAAGGCCACCATATCCCCCAGCTCGTCTTCATTTACCCCTTTCAGGGCAACGGTATTCAGCTTTATCTGTAATCCCGCCTTTTGCGCGGCCTTCATCCCGGCCAGAACCTTATCAAGTGATCCCCATCTGGTGATCAGCTTAAAGCTATCCTTATCTAGCGTATCCAGCGATACATTAATTCGGCGCACCCCGGCTTGTGCCAGATCCTCTGCCATTTTTTCTAGCTGGCTTCCATTTGTGGTGATGGTCAGCTCATCCAGATGGCCAGCCGCTACCTCAGCCCCCAAATTACGAATTAAATGCAGGATATTTCGGCGCACCAGCGGCTCGCCACCAGTCAGCCTGATTTTGCGCGTGCCAAGCCGCATAAAACTGCGGCAAACCACTTCCAATTCTTCTAAACTCAGCAATTCTGCTTTTGGCAGAAAGGTCATTTCTTCAGCCATGCAATATACACATCTGAAATCGCATCTATCGGTTACTGACAAACGGATATAATCAATAGCCCGGCCAAACGGGTCAACCAGCTGATTTTTCGGTATCTGCGCCAATGTGTGATCCGGATTAGTCACAATCTATATATCCAAAAAGAGGTGAAAAGCAGGCTTTACGCCAGCTAAAGAATAGCTGAAAGTGGCGGTCATTAGCAAGCAGCTAGAATAGCCGCCAGCCCGAAAGCAATAAAATAGATTCCGCCTATTTCTGGCCAATATGCCGGCCTGCGCCTTCTGGAAGGCCCAGCACCTTATGCGCTTCATATAGAGCAAGCATTCTGCCAGATAGTGGCTCGCGCATTGGTGCTGCACGACCAGCTTTCATATCAACATGCAGCCACATTTGCTCGCCAGTGGCAACTTCCAGCCCCGCATCTGTGGTAAGGCTATGCCACAGCCTGATTTTTTTCTCATCTGCATATATAATCTGCGTTGCGACGTTTATCTGCTCGCCCAGCTTGGCTTCGGCCAGATGCCGGATATGGGTTTCAACCGTATAAATACTATACCCTGCCGCAACATATTCAGCAGACAGGCCAAGATCAGCAAGCAGACAATCTGCGGCGTCACTCATCACCTGCAGATAGCGAAATTCGGTCATATGACCATTATAATCAATCCAAGATGGCAGCACGTCGGTGCGGTGATGCGCAAAGGGGACTTGCAGCTGCCAGGCCTCTTCAGGCGCGCTTTGGGCTGGCAAAATATCGGTTTTCAGCCAGTCCTGATAGACCTGTCCAGCGCCCCATTTATGGGCCTTTAGAACCTTTAAAAACCCCACTAAATTCTTGTCCCGAATAGCTTCCAGCTCGCGGATAGAATACTGTCCGGACTGGGCATCAGACTGGCTGGCAATTTTTTCAATTAGCGCGTCATCCAGCTCTGGCACCTCCATCAGCTTTGTCCAGGGCCAGGACAAAGCCGGGCCAAACTGGGCCATAAAATGCCGCATACCAGCTTCACCGCCGGCCACGCGGTAGGTTTCAAACAGACCCATCTGCGCCCACCGCAAGCCAAAACTATAGCTGATAATCTCGTCAATCTCGGCAGTGGTTGCCACATCATCTTTCACCAACCATAACGCCTCGCGCCAAAGTGCCTCTAACAGCCTGTCTCCGACATGGGCATCAATTTCCTGACGCAAGGTAACCGGCTTCATGCCCAGCTTTGTTAAAATCTGTTTCGCTTTTTGGATGAATGAATTATCCACCCCGCCTACCAGTTCAACCGCGGGCAGCAGATATACAGGGTTATAGGGATGGGCAACAATGATCTGGTCCGGGAATACTGCCCCGTCACGAAGCTGGGCAGGGCGAAAGCCCGAGGTGGAAGATGCAATGATCGCCTGTTTTGAGCAAAACCCCTGAATATCGGCAAAAACCGCCTGTTTTAGACCTAAGCGTTCTGGAATTGATTCCTGTATCCAAACAGCCTCTTTAACCGCTTGCTCCAGGCTGTCACATATCACCAGCTGACCTTCTTCTGGCAGCGGTTTATCGGCCAGCAGGGGCAGGCTAGCCCGTGCATTTTCCATCACTTCACCAAGCTTGCGGGCAGCTTGCGGGTCCGGGTCAAACAGATTTACCTGCCAGCCATTCAAGGCAAATCGTGCTGCCCATCCCCCGCCTATAACCCCGCCACCAATGAGGGCTGCTATCTTATCTGTCATGTCTTTATCCTCTGCGAGCCACTGATCTCTGCAAATATATTTAGATATTCTCTGGCCGGTCGCCTTTTGGCCTACCCGGTAAAGGCCAGCTTTTCCAATTTCAGCTCATCCCTTACCTCTTGCGGGGTCATCACCTCTGCCCCCATCTTTTGAATGATGCTGGCAGCTTTATCAACCAGCTGGGCGTTTGTTGCCAGTACCCCGCGTTCCAGATACAGATTATCTTCCAGACCAACCCGCACATTACCCCCCGCCAATACCGAGGCCGCAACATAAGCCATTTGATGGCGCCCTAGTGAAAAGGCAGAAAATACCCATGCCTTTGGAACATTATTCACCATTGCCATAAAGGTATTTAAATCATCCGGCGCGCCCCAAGGCACCCCCATGCAGAGCTGTACCAATACAGGGTCGGTAATCAACCCTTCTGCGACCAGCTGTTTAGCTAGCCATAAATGGCCTGTATCAAAAGCTTCAATTTCGACACGCACCCCGATTTCCTGCATCATGCCAGCCATGGCCCGCAACATTCCCGGCGTGTTGGTCATCACATAATCAGCTTCGGCAAAATTCATTGTACCGCAATCAAGGGTACAAATTTCCGGGCGGCATTCCTTTATATGGGCAACCCGTTCTGCTGCCCCTGCCATATCGGTTGCCTGCGGGTTCAACGGCAGCGGCGCATCGCTTGAGCCAAAAACCATATCGCCGCCCATACCAGCGGTCAGGTTCAACACCACATCTGTATCTGCCTGTCTTATTCTGTCTGTAACCTCACGATACAGGGCAGGCAGACGCGAGGGCGCCCCGCTTTGTGGGTCTCTGACATGGCAATGGGCAATCGCCGCCCCGGCCCGGGCAGCCTCAATCGCGGCATCGGCAATTTGTTGCGGGCTACGCGGCACCAGATGACTTCTATCCTGAGTGGCACCGGAACCGGTGATCGCGGCCGTAATAAATACTTTTTTACGCATCGATAATGGCATGGCAAGCTGCTCCTTTTACTAACCTACTCTTTTCTTTACCCTGCTATGGGATAAATGCAAAATAACAATACATATTTGGTTTTGTTTTTATCTTCTGGCGGCCAACACGCATTGCTTTTGCCAAAAGCTGTGAACAGGGGTAAAACAAACCATTCCTGATGAACGCCTTAATTATTGCATAATGGAAGCTGCCTTATGTCTGGACACACCGATACCCCGCCCCTTGATAGCGACAGGCTACCAGCAGAGCTGCGTTTTAATGCAGATGGCTTAATCCCCGCAATTGCCCAGCAATATGATTCAGGCGAAGTGCTGATGATGGCCTGGATGAACAAGCAAAGCCTTGCTGAAACACTGAATGGGGGGCGGGTTGTATATTGGTCGCGCTCGCGCCAGTGTTTTTGGCGCAAGGGGGATAGCTCTGGCCATATCCAGCAGTTAAAAAGCTGTCATTTTGATTGTGACAGCGACACGTTACTGCTGTTAGTCGACCAAACAGGGGCTGCCTGCCATGAGGGGAGCCGAAGCTGCTTTACCCGCCAGTTGCACAAATCCGGATCGGTAACACCGCATGAAACGCTGTTGCCAGCCGCCCTGTCTGAGGAGGGGTAACGGGGCGATGAGCGCATCTGAAAAATCAACAATTATCCGTGTCCAGAGAGAAATTATCTGGCATATGACCTGCGGGGCTTGCGGCTATTACTGGACCGTCCCGACAATGGAGGCTGAGAATAATCCCACGCGCCGTGAATGGACATGCCCGTTATGCGCCACGAAAAGCCCAGCTGAAGAGACAGAAGGATAGCCCCCCTGTCTGCAGCAATTTAATTTTCAAGAACTATTTTCTTTTAGGCTGTTTCAAGCTGGGTAAGGGCCTGTTCAAACAAGCTGACCGTGCGGTCAATATTCATCAGCTTATCCAGACCAAACAGCCCAATGCGGAAAGACATATACGCTTCGCCCTCGCCAACCTGCAAGGGCACACCGGCGGCAATCTGAACCCCTTGCTGCATGAATTTTTTGCCTGATTTCATATCGGCATCATCGGTGAAGCTAACAATAACCGATGGGGCCTGATATCCCTCAGCCGCGACTGAAACAAACCCATGCTCCTGCATCAAATGGCGCATACGGCTGCCCAGCTCAATCTGCGCCTGGCGGGCTTTTTCAAAGCCAAATTCACGTGTTTCGGCTATCGCATCACGAAAGGTCACAAGCCCATCTGTCGGCATAGTCGCATGATAGGCATGCCCGCCATTTTCATAAGCCTGCATGATAGCATGCCATTTCGCCACATCACATACATAGGACGAGCTGTTGGTTTCAGACAGTTTTGCCACTGCCCGGCTGCCCAGCATCACCACCCCTGCACATGGGGTAGAGGTCCAGCCTTTTTGCGGGGCGGTTAATAGTACATCCACACCAAGACCGGCCATATCCACAAATAACGCCCCGGAAGCCACGCAATCCAGCACAAATAGCGCGCCAACCTCATGGGCGGCATCGGCAATGGTTTTGATATAATCATCTGGTAATAACATACCAGCGGAGGTCTCTACATGCGGGGCACAAACCAGGCCAGGCTTAACGGATTTAATCTCGGCAACCACCTCTTCAACAGGTGCGGGCGAGAAAGGCTGATAACTATTACTGCCGCTGCCAGACGAGCCTTGATGCGCGCACATCACCTTTGTTTGCCTGGCAAAGCCGCCCTTTTCAAAAATTTCTGACCAGCGGAAACTAAACCAGCCATTACGCACTACAAGGCAATCCTGATCGCCGCCAAACTGCCGGGCAATTGCTTCCATACCAAAGGTGCCGCCACCAGGAATAAGGACAGTTGCCTCGGCCTTATAGGCTTCTTTCAGCCCAGCAGAGATATCGCGCATCACCTGTTGAAAGGATTGCGACATCGAATTAAGAGAGCGGTCGGTAAAAACAACGGAATATTCCAGCAATCCATCTGGATCTACATTTTCAACGATTCCCATGATATCTTTCCTTATGACAGGTGAAATAATCGCAACAGACCAACTAAAGCTACTACTCAAAGCTTCTGGTTAAACATAAGCGAAATTCCGTGCAAATCAAACCCTGTTAATAAGGGTCTGTGCAGTTTTGCCGCAGATTAAAAGAGATAGGCTTACCTGCCCTAATCAGCATATTCGCCCATGATCAAATTTGCCTAATCATCATATTTACAAGAATAGGTGCGCTGGCAATTCAGCGATGGCGATACCGAGACCGTAACATCTGAATCGCCTCTCCCTTGCGCGGAATAGATACATAATTTCTGGCCAGTTTCCTTATCCTTACCAACTTTTTTCAAGCGACAAACCTTGGTGACCAGCGTCGGCGGAACGGCGCGGCGGCGACATTTTATTTTCTCGCGCCCCATAGAGGTTTGTGGCCATCTAAGACGCAGCGTGTCCCAAAGGGTGCAATGCGCCTTCTCCTCACTACCTTCATAAATACGGCCCTCACTGCGGGCAGGATTATCACTGATTACAACGAAAAAACTGGACAAAGCGAGCAGGAATATGGCTGCCTGCCTGGCTATTGAAAGCCTTATATATCCTGACCTGAACATTACAACCGCACTTATCTTATCTGATATATTCTGTTTGCAAACACAGCCCTTGCCGCGCTACATGCATCTTAACCTAACCCTAATATAACGGCGCATACCATCGCTTGTATAGCGGTAATAGCCTACCTAAAAAAAATCTCGCTTCTGCCGTTACTCCTGATGCAATCACCGCGCCATAGAGAGCCTCGCTTCTCTGAGCTTTAACTGATAAAGCGGCGCCTAAAACAGAGCTACAGGGCCAGGATTACAGAGCATGAAAAAACAGGTCTGGAAAAAACAGTTTGGACTGAAATTACTTCTTCTAGGCGTGTTGTTTGGTACGTCTGGTTGCCAGTATTTTTATGATGGTCGCAATGAATCGCTGATGGTTGTGTCTGCTGCAGAATGGTCTGAGCTACATCAGTTTAGAAAGCAGCAACGGGCAGAAAAAATCGCCTCTGCCCGCCCGGTGGCGGTTGAAGGGGCAGAGTTAATTGGCTTTTCAAACATGTCAGATGCCTATCTGGCCGGATGTCGCTCGCTGGGAGTCGTAGAGGTGCATCATCAAGGCTCGTATGATGAAGCCATGATCCTGATGCGCAATCAGGCTGTAGAGCTGGAAGCCAGTGTAATCGTGCCGCTGGATGTTTTTCAAAACACCAATCAGTCTGCTGAGGCACTGCCGGAAATGACCTTTATCAAAGGCCGCATGCTGCGATGCCCAGACAAAAATTCCGAAGAAGAGGTATAGGCGTTATGGCCGAGATTATCAATTTACAGGCCTATCGTGCCCGTCAAAACCAGACTCTATGCGCCAGAGATATCGCTACACCAAAAATCGGGGTAGATTATATTGATGGTTTGGCCGAACAGGTCGAGACGCTGCTAGAGGGCGCGGCACAAAATGACCGTTTTGCTCACACCGTCGCGCTGACCGCTGGCCGCTATGCCGCCATGCAGCTCTTTCAGTTACATGGCCGTGCACAGACCCTCTCCTTTTTTGAAGATTGCATCCAAACGGTCGAGCTATGTGATGATTTGTTGCGCCAGATGGATGAAGAGGTTTAAACGCCAATTTTAGGCGCCAATTTCAGCTGCCGATTTCAGGTGCAAATTTTAGGTCCCAACGTCATTTACAGGTGGTTTTCGCATCACCGTTCCGGAAATATCGGCACCCGAATCCACCACCAGCGCTTCGGTGATGATCTCGCCAGCTACCACAGCCGCATCCTTAACCTGCAGGCTATGCGCCTCGATAATGCCGGTAAATTTCCCTGCCACAGAAACGGTTTGCGCACGCATAAATCCCTGACAATGACCGCCTTCTTCTATAACAATATCCTCAGCCTCTACCTCTCCCTCAAAAGAGCCGGCAATCACCACAAGCTGGCCCTCAGCCTTTAGCAGACCGCGTAATTTCAGCGTATTATCAATATAGGTTGAATCGCTCATGCCAGCTCTTCACCTGTATCTGTTGATCCGATTGTTGGGGTGGTTTCATTCTCTGTCCAATTATGCAGAATATGACAGTTCAGCGCCGAGCCCCGGTCCATTTGCAATGCCTGATATTCTATTTGTCCAAACACTTTTGCACTGGCAAGTAGCCAAACACTTTTGGCTTTCATTCGGCCACGATAGCTGCCGGCAAATACGCCCAATCCAATATCCAGATTGCCAGAACAGCTGGCCCCTTTTTCCAGCTGTAATTTCTCAGCAATAATATCGGCTTGAACACGGCCATGTATTTCCAGCGTATCTGCCGGGCTGATATGGCCAGTAAATACAGCGCCACTGCCAAAAACAGTTTTACTCATTGTGCTGCCTCATCTCCTGCAGCTTTGCTGTGCCCCTTTGCAGCGGCCTCTGCTTTTTGCTGCACAAAGCTTCCTTCCAGCTGAGCTCCCTCTTCAACTTCAATCACATGATAGCGCATCTCGCCATTAACATAGGCTGAGCCTTCCAGCTTTAGGCGAATTGTCTCTACATCCCCTGTCAGGCTGCCACCAATGATCACAGTTTCAGCTTTCACATTCCCCTGCAATTTCCCTTTTGAGCCAATTTCCAATGTTTTACAGATGATGTCACCTGTTACCTCGCCATGCAGAACCACCATATCTGGCGAATCAATTGACCCGGTTATTTTAATATTTTTGCCAATAATCGCATCTTGACCAGATGGAAGAGAGGCTGGGGAAGAAGATCTAAACATTTTATTTCCCTAAATTACAGAGGGTTAATATAATTTCATAGAGCAGCCTTTGCCCTCTGACTCAACAGAACGTCTTGAAATAGGATAACATTACCATATGTCCTGATGGTCTGGGTAATGAAAGCGTTGCAAGTGGGTAGTTTCCCTGTCTAAAACAGCGTGTCCAGGGGTCGTTTTACCAGAAGTCAGACAAGATGAATTATTGCCTCAACATCGTTATAGAAATGGAATTCGCGCATGGTTGTTGACGTCATTGATATTCGCAAACGCATTGAAAAAATTCGAAATGATGTGTCAGAGGCGATTGTCTCGCAACATGATTTTGAGGCGCGTGAAGAAGCGTTGCGCGAAGATATCAGCCTGTCAATTTCCCCAGATAATGCCCAAATCCCCGCGGCAGATGCGCCGGAATTACCCTTATCGGACCCAGCTGCCGAAGCCGGGGCTGTCAGTGATTTGAAACAAAATAATCAAACCCTATCTACACACCGAGCCATGACACAAATGCTGTCCATGCCCTCTTTTACGCTGAATGTAAAAAATCGTCATTCCAATCGGTTGTTATTATCGCTTTTTGCGATTCAATTAATCACCAATTTGATCCTGATTTTGGTGATAATAAATAAGCTATGATTTCAGGATTACGCGCCTTATGTAAAAGAATTTTTGCCGAGAATTTGCCGCCATCGCTGGCGCATAACTCGCCATATATGCGCTTTTCCACAACTGAGAAAACCTGGCTGGCCAGCGAAGCGCGCTATCTGTTTTTTACTGAAAATGGCCCGGTAGAGATTGCGTTCCGCCCCTATAAGGCCCTTAAATTTACTGGCAGTTTTGCAGCGCTAGCGTTGATAGCGGTTCTCACTGGCCCGGCAATCTATACGCATTTGTCAGAAATGATGCCCAAAAGCAACCTTACGGATGAACTGGCAGGGGACCTGCTCAAGCCTGCTGCCCCCCTCGGGGACCAGCCGGTTATCCGTAGCAGCAACCCTCTTTTTTCTAATCCTGTAGATACATTGACAGCGCTGGCCAGCCGCATCGCCTCTCCATCGCGCTCAGCGTCAGAGAAAATTGCGCCAACACCCCCGCAACCTATCACCAGTAAGACGGATGAGCTGGATTCCGCCAACGTTCTGCCAGATAGCCGCCCGGTTGCCACAGCCGCTCAAATCCTGGCAAAGCAATCACCTGTTATCGAAGAGCGTCCAGAAGATTATGTCACAGTTCTGGCCACGCAATTAGGTAGCCAGCCCGCACAGGCAGTTGAAGAGGAAATTATCGCCCCGATACCTCGCCCAGAAGCCGAGAAAATGGACCCTGAATTTGTCGGTCTCGATAGCCTTGCCAGCGCCCCCTATATTGATAGCCGTGTTCAACTGCACCGCCTATTTGCAGATTATCTGTCACAGGCAGGGCAAGTAGAAAAGATAATAGAGCGTTTTGATATCCGCCTGGATAACACGCCAGATAGCTGGCCACTTGAGGCGGAACCTGCTGATGCGCTGGTCTCTAAATTGTTTCTGCACCGCGATAGCTGGATAAAGGTTTTAAACCAGCTGCCGTTAAAATCGCCCTTGCGCTATTATTACATCACCAGCCCCTATGGTATGCGTACCAACAAAAAAACTGGGGTAACGCGGTTTCATCATGGCATAGATTTGGCGGGTACCTGGCGGGCAGAGTTGCGCCCCTCTGCCAGCGGTGTTGTCAGCTTTGCTGGCCGTGATGGCTCTTTTGGCAAAATTGTTCGCATCCGCCATGCCAACAATATTGAAACAGTTTATGCCCATCTATCTGCAATTAATGTAAAAACAGGGGATTTTGTTACCGATAATGTGGTGCTTGGCAAAATGGGGAATACAGGCCGTTCAGATGGCATGCATCTGCATTATGAGATTTTGATAAATGGAAAATCCATAGACCCGGCCCTGTTTTTCAAAATCGGCCACCAGCTTAGTAATACTGGCGGTCTGCCGCGCGCTATCAGCTTCTGAGCAAGATAGATTTCTTTTTTGTCCACTTTCCTGGTCATAATTTCGGGGCATCTTTTAGGGTCATCTTTGCTGATGACCTTTTTTGACAATATCTTCATCGAAAGGCTTATCTGGCATAGCTGTTGCAAGCTCATAGGCGTTAACAAAAACCTGACCAAAAACCGATAGGAGAAGTCAGATGAAAAAGCCTGTTGATCAGTTACATAATATGGCCATTGAATTTGTAGAATTTGATGACAAGGATCAGCCAATGGCCCCAAGCTTTACCCCGCTTGGTTATTATTTGCATGAAACCCAGCATAGTGCAGAAGAACATGAAATGACCGCACAGCTCGCGGCACTTTCCGCTTCTCGCTGATATACCTCACCCTAACGCTAAATCCCTTTGTTTCTGGCCCATTTAAGTATCGGCCAGCAGCACACAGGGCTGCCAAAGACTGGCGCCTGTCCTGACCCTTACGATATCTCTAACAGTTTCTGTGGCTGGTACTTCTCTCTGGCTGGTGCCTCTCTCTGGCTGGCAGCCGTAACTCTCTTGTGCAGGATATGCCGGCATAAAACATAACAGCCATTAAAAAAAACCCCCTGCCAAAGCGCTGGCAAGGGGGCGGTCTCTTGGGAGGAGAATAGGTGCTATCTCTAGCGCATGCTGGACAAACGGGCCTGCATACGGCGTTGTGAAGAAGATGGAATATTTAGCATCTCACGATATTTTGCCACCGTACGTCTGGCAAGATCGATGCCCTGCTTTGAAATCATCTTGGAAATGGCTTCATCGCTAAGCGGCTTGCCTGGCACTTCCTGAGAGATAATCTTTTTCACCATATTACGAACAGAGGCCGCAGAGGCGTTCATATCAGAACCTTTGGTAGCGATATTCACACTAAAGAAGGATTTCAGCGGCATGCCGCCACGCGGGGTGGAAATCAACAGCCCGGTGGTTACCCGGCTGACCGTGCTTTCATGCATACCCACTGCCTTGGCCACATCCCGCAGGGATAGTGGCTTTAGATAATCCAGACCCTTTTCCAGGAAATCTGTTTGATGGCGGATAATTTCTGCGCTGATTTTCAATGTTGTTTGATTGCGCTGTTCAACCGCCCGCTTTAACCAGCGTGCATTTGCCAGCGTATCAGAGGCATAATCAGCCGCTGCTTTATCTTTACGCTGCTGTTCTGCCATCTTTTCTGCATAGTCTTCATTTACCAGAACAGAAGGCAGGGTAGAACGGTTCAGCTCAACAGACCAGCCCTTTGGGGTTCTGGCGACAATCACATCCGGGCTTGGCATGTCTCTATATTCAATACCCAGATGCTCGCCTGGCTTTGGATTTAGCGTTCGAATAACCGCCAGCATATCCATAATATCGCTTTGTTCACATTTCAGCTTGCGAGCCAGCTGCTTTACCTCGCCGCGGCCAAGCTGTTCCAGATTTTCCAGTAAAATACCAAATTCGGTGGTGAATAATTCCTGGTCAATCAACTGAATACGCAGGCAATCTGCCAAATCACGGGCGAAAATACCAGCAGGCTCAAACCCTTGCAGCGTTTCCAGAACATTTTCGGCACGCGCTACCGAGCTCCCTGCTTGCGCAGCGATTTCTTCGACCTTGGCACCAATCCAACCAGTTGGTTCCAGCGCGGCTACAAAATGACCCGCTATCAGCCGGTCCGCCGGATGGGCAAAAGCCAGATTAAGCTGCCGGAAAAGCTGGGGATAAAAGCCTTCCTCAACAGAAACATTT
>JBMHCK010000024.1:0-24704 GCA_049889955.1 Puniceispirillaceae bacterium (SeqCode) | reverse complement strand
CAGCTGGGGGTTACGCCTGATTATCCGCCAGGATAGAATTAATCGGTTTTTACACAAAAACAGTCATCTCCTGCCATTTGATTTTATTGAATCTGTCTTTGGCGAGCTTGGTTTTCGCTATGATTTTAATACAGATGGGTTTGAAAATATTCCGGCTAAGGGCGGGATTATTATTATTGCCAATCACCCACTTGGCGCGCTGGATGGGCTGAGTGTGTTGCATCTGGTTCTGGGGGTCCGCCAGGATGTGAAAATCGTCGCTAACCAGCTGCTGTGTGCTATCACGCCGCTAGCCGCCTTACTATTGCCTGTTGATAATATGAAAGGGGAGAGCCGGAAGGCCGATTTGGTGAATATCACCCGCGCGCTGGAAGCGGAACAAGCGGTTATTTTCTTTCCCGCCGGTGAGGTATCGCGGCTATCGGCACGCGGGATTAATGATAAGAAATGGGATGCAGGCTTTTTGCGTTTTGCAGAGCGATTGAATATCCCGATTCTACCTATCTATATTCAGGCCCGAAATTCTGCTATGTTTTATGCGGTATCACGGTTAAGCTCGGTTCTTTCCATGCTGATGTTGCCCGCCGAGATGATAAAATATTCCGGGCAATTGCGATTTCATATCTCTGCGCCTATTTCAGTTGATCAAATCGCTAAATTAGCGTTGCCACGAAAACAAAAAATTGCCTTGCTCCGCAAACAGCTTTATGGGCTGGCGAAAGGGGCTAAACCTGTTTTTGCTGCTAGAGCCAACCTTATTCCCCCGCAAGATAGAGCCTGTCTCAAAGACGAGCTGGCGGCCGCTGAAGAGCTGGGATGTACCCTGGATGGCAAGCGCATCATCTTATTTACACCGCATGCCGGATCAGCTGTGCTGGAGGAATTAGGACGGCTACGTGAACAGGCCTTTCGGGCCGTTGGTGAAGGGACAGGAAAAAGCAAAGATACCGATGAATATGATTTGTATTATCGCCATATCATTGTCTGGGATGAGGCATTGCTGGAAATCGCGGGCGCTTATCGTCTGGGCGAGGTCTGGAAATGGCATGCACAGGACCAACAAGCGAGCACAGAAGCTGACATGGATGAGTGGCACGTCTCTAACCCATGTGAAAAGCTATATTCTGCACAGCTCTTTAGCTTTGATGGTGAGGTGGACAAGGTAATGGAAGCCGGGCTTGAGCTGGGCCGAAGTTTTGTGCAGCCGCGTTTCTGGGGCAAGCGTAGCCTGGATTATTTGTGGCAGGGGATAGGCGCCTATGTAGCCCGCCATCCGCGCGTGCGTTATCTTTTTGGGCCGGTATCTTTATCTGCGGCGCTGCCGATGCGCGCCCGTGATATGCTGGTTTGGCATTACCAGAATTATTACGCGGAAAAGAGATTTTTTGCTCGGCCCAAAGCCCCGTTCAAGCTATCTGTTCCCGCTATTCATGAAATAGAGGCGGTGATGAGCGGTACGGATATCGAGGCTGATTTTGCCTGGCTGCGCGAACAATTGGGACATATGCAGGTACGGGTGCCAACTTTGTACAGGCAATATTCAGATTTATGTCATCCAGGCGGCGTCAGCTTTTCTGCCTTTAATGTGGATGCACAATTTTCAATGTGCCTGGATTCCTTTGTTCTGGTTGATTTGGAAACCGTAAAGCCTGGCAAATATGAACGCTATGTTCTGCCCTATCTATAGGGGCTGTGGGCTTTTATAGATATGATTTGTTGATATATCTTTGGTGGGATTTGTCTGGGTACAGCCAGACTTAGACCACCTTAGAGCGCCTTAGACCGCCTTAGACCGCCTGTTCAACAAACCCGCTAATCGCTTTGGCAGGGCGTGCGCCATAATGACAAATTACTTCGCCTGCACACAGGCTTGCCAGCTCTGCTGCTTGCATCGCAGACGCGCCAGTGGTCCGGGCAAATAAATAGCCAGCGGCAAATAAATCACCAGCCCCTGTAGTATCGATCACCTTACCTTCGGGCATGGCTGGCACCGATAGCAGCTCTTCTTCACACCGTACCATTGCCCCTTCTGCGCCCAGGGTTATGACCAACTCGTCCAGATATTCTGCCATCATCTCGGCAGATCCCTGCCTGTCTGTACCGGTAAGGCTGGTTATTTCCTGCTCGTTGCTGAACAGAATAGATACATGTTCACGAATAAAGGTTGAAAATTGGGCGTGATGGCGCTCTACGCACCATGGATCGGACAAGGAAAGTGCCAATTGTGCGCCGCTTTCATGGGCGATTTCAGCAGCACGTGCGAAAATGGCGGGCCCTTCTGGTGCATCAAATAAATACCCCTCCAGATAAATTACAGCCGCATCTGTATCAGCAGGGATGTGGCTGGCATTTAAATGCAAAGAGGTGCCCAGATAGGTATTCATAGAGCGCACACTATCGGGGGTGACAAAAATCATCGATCGGGCGGTGGCAAGCCCACTAGTTTGCTGTTGGCCCACAAACAAGACGCCGCCAGCGACCAAATCTTCGATAAAGGCATCGCCAACCGTATCCGAGCAAACCTGTCCGGCAAAGGCGGCCTGACCGCCTAGTGCTGCCAGACCATAGGCGCTGTTTGCTGCCGAACCACCTGATTGCTGGGTTTTATCCTGCATCGCGTCATAAAGTTGCAAGGCGCGTGCCTCATCAATTAAATTCATGCCCCCTTTTTCAATCTGATTATCGCTTAGAAAGGCGTCATCACATGGCGCCAAAACATCCATAATCGCATTACCAACAAACAACACATCACAAGGGGAACTAGACATAAATTTTTTATCTCGCTTTTGGAACCATCATAGAGATTTTGCCTTATAGCAAACCGTGTGAGGGTAGAGAAATCTTCTGGATATGACAAGATGTGATTTAGCAGCTGTGATTTAGTTTCTATGATTGCGTGCCTATAATTCAATGTCAGTGATTTTACCCGCCATTGCTTGCAGGCTTTTGAGCTGGCCAGATGCGGGCAACGGCCTGTAGCACATCATCTGCGCTTATTTTAGTGATCAGGCCAGGCGTGCCATAGTCAGAATCGCTAAAAAGGCCTAGCTGATGGATAAGCGGGCTATAGGTAAGCGGCTCTGATTGGGAAAACAAGCCAAGGGCAGGGGTGTCAACACAGACAGATAAATTCAGCAAGCTGGTATCATTGCCTACATAACCATGCGCGCGCGCCATCACCCCGCAAGCCACATCCAGCCTGTCTTGCAAGATTGCAGGCGCAGGTATTTCAGGCCGCATTGCAAGATGGTTCAGGATATCAGCAACGCCGTCACCATCCTGAGGGCCAGCAATAAGCACCGTTCGGAAGCCTGGGCGCATTTTATGCAGGCCGATAATAAGCTGGCTAAATTTTTCAGCGCCCCATTGCCGCTCAACATGCATCGCCCCGATACCCAGACATAGATAGGGCAGGCATCTCTGGCTTGCTTTGTGTTTGGAAGGGTTATCTTTACGGGGGGGCTGGGGCACATCTTCAATCAGCTTGTTGGCCCGTAAAAAGGTATCTGCAGTGCTTATGGCGTGCGGTGAAAGGTTCAGGCACCATTCAGGATTGTCCAACCCAAAGCCATTTAATTCTGCAAATTTAGCGATCCGCACGGTCGCATGGCGTGCCATATCTGAGGCAGGCAGAAACTGACCAAAATTCAGATGTTTCTGCTGGCTTTTCCTGCCAAACCCCATGCGGATTTTTATGCCTGCCAGACGGGCGGCCAGCGCATAGCGCGGTGAATGATGCAAGATGATCGCGGTATCTGCCCCGCTTGCCTTGAAATCACGAACCAGCCGAAAAAAACCGATAAGCCCGTCATGGCGACTGCGCTTACCACGTAGAGACCGCTCTATATTCAGGATATTAAATTCAGGCCCGGCGCCATAAAATAATATCGGCGCCTGAACCGTAGGCTTGGTTGCCAGCGTCACCTTGTACTGCGTAATTAGCTTATCTATCCAGGGTTTATGCCATACCATATCACCAATACCGACAAGGGGCTGAACAACAAGAATATGATGGGAATCAGGAAACATCGGCGCCGGCAGGTTGTTTAAAAGTGCTAGATGGACGAAAATATTTGTATCAGCTCTAATATAACGTCCTAGCCCATTGGCTTAACATATTGCAGGGTTTCTGGCTATTGCCTATGGATGTGGTTGGACCTCACAAATTGCCCTATGCTCTTTGCCAGCTTTTTTACTGGTCTTTTTGTTGGCCTTTTCATTGGCCTTAAAAATGGAAAAGCTGATTTACCTGTCTTGACAGTCGCTATCGGTCAGGCAAGGCTGTTGCATCGTTTTAACAGCAAGTAAGGAGGTGATCATATGTCTAGTGAACAGACTAATATTGCAGATCAGAAGGGTTTTTGGGTTTGTTGTGGAGAGCAGCCTCTTTGCTAACAAATTAACCGAATATGCCCCCCGAATAGCACAGAGATAAAAATCCGGGGTTAATCGGGTAACAGCCAGACGATTTAGCGGCGTTAAGCCAACTATTATGCGGCTATGTTATTCCTGATAGGCAAATTAGCGTGAACTCACGAAATTTTTAAGAAGAGATGTCATGTCCGCATGGCATCTCTTTTTTATTATTGTTCGATCAGGCAATTTTGCTTTATCTGCCCCGCTATCTGGTTTCATCCGGAAAGCGTTCATTTACAGATTGCAGAAGCTGATCCAGGAATTTTGCGGCCGCCACCGGCAATACGCGCCCCTTTGCATGCACAATATGGACAAGACCCGTCCCCACATCGCGCTGGTCCATTGGGCGGAATACCAGTTCTTCAGAAGCCAGATTTTTATGGCTAAAGCCCAGCGGGATATGAAAGCCGATAATCGGCTCCTGGCTGGCATAATTAAGCATAAAATTAAAATCATCTGAACTGACCGCTTCGGCAAGCTCCAGATTCGCTTGCAGCTGGCCTACCTCTAACAGAGTGCGCAGCCCGCCTTCACTTTTTGGAAGCATGACTTTGGAGCTAAGACAATCTTGCAGGCGCAAGGTGGTTTTTTCTGCCAGCGGATGGGTTTTGTGCATAAAGGCATATACAGGCTGTTCAACCGTTGCGACTATTTGCATATCCGAGGGCATTACCGCATCAAATAACAGCGCAATATCAGTTTCAAATTCGCGTAAATCTCGTAAGGCAGAGGAGGGGGAGGTGTTGAAAACCTCGAAGCTGACCGCGTTAAACTGCTGGCGATATTGTCCTATCTGTTCTGGCAGAAAACTGCTAATTAACTCGCGGCCAGCGCTGAGCCGGACATGACCACGCCGGATGCCGGACAAATCAGCAATCTGTGATAGCACCCGTGATAAATCTGTCATTTGATAGCGAATATGCTGAATAAATAGCTCACCAGCTGTATTCAGTCGCACACCAGTGGGTAGCCGCTCAAACAAAGTGGTCCCCACCTCTTCTTCTAGCGACAAAATACGCCGATTAAGGGCAGTGGACGTAATGTTCAATTTTTCAGCAGCTTTGCGAATAGAGCCTTCGCGGGCCACGATATCTATATATTTCAGGTGGGTCAGGTGACGCATATTCAACTCGGCTTAAATAAGGGCGATGCAAAAAATGCATCACCATACAGAATATTCAGCACAATATCAATCTGCGACAGTTTGGTATGTAGCTAATGCCGGTTTGTTTATCTGTTTCCCACAAATGGTTTGGCAGGCCGAATAAATGTTTAGAAACTTGCGAGGTTAAGATGAAATATATCATTGCGATAATCCAACCAGGAAAGCTTGATGCAATTCATGAAGCGCTGGGAGCGATTGGTGTAACAGGCATGACGGTCAGCGAAGTCCAGGGTTATGGACGGCAAAAAGGCAAAAGCGAGATTTATCGCGGTGCTGAATATGTTGTTAATTTTATGCCAAAAATCAAAATTGAGCTGGCAGTAGATACAAAGAAATCTGCTGAGGTTATCGAAACCATTCAGAAGACAGCTGAATCAGGCAAGATCGGTGACGGTAAAATCTTCGCACTTGATCTAAAGGATGCGTTGCGTATCCGCACAGGTGAAACAGGGGCAGAAGCGCTGTAAGCGCAGGATAGTGAACAGGAGTTATTACATGTATCGTTCCTTAATTAAATCAACGCTTATTGCAGGCGCGACAATGGCAATCGCCAGCCCTGCATTAGCCCAGGAAGTCCCTGAACACGGGATTTTTATTCTTAACTCATTGCTGTTTCTGGTAGGCGGCTTTCTGGTCATGTTTATGGCTTGTGGCTTTTGTATGCTTGAAGCCGGTCTGGTTCGGGCCAAAAACACCACAACACAGCTAACCAAAAATATTGCCCTATTTTCAATCGCGGCCATTGGCTATTATCTGGTCGGCTATAATCTGATGTATCCGCTGGGGGACTGGGCTATTGAGGGATATTTCTCTGGTCTGTTTCCGGCTCTTGCCGTGATGGAACCAGTTGGCGTCGCAGCAGAAGCCGCCGATGATATCGCCTATGCGTCTACAGCATCTGACTATTTCTTTCAGTTGATGTTCTGTGCTGCAACGGCCTCTATCGTTTCTGGTGCGGTTGCTGAACGTATTAAATTGTGGCCATTCCTGATTTTCACTTTCATCCTGACTGCTTTGATTTACCCATTGCAGGCAAGCTGGAAGTGGGGCGGCGGTTTCCTAGATGCGCTTGGCTTCCTGGATTTTGCAGGTTCAACCGTTGTGCACTCAGTAGGTGGCTGGGCAGCGCTGGCAGGTGTGCTGGTACTAGGCCCGCGTCTGGGCAAATATGTTGAAGGCCGGGTAGTGCCAATGCCTGGTGCTAATCTGCCGCTTGCAACGCTAGGTACCTTTATTCTGTGGCTTGGCTGGTTTGGCTTTAATGGTGGCTCACAGCTGGCCATGGGCACAATCGGGGATGTAGCAGACGTATCGCGTATCTTTGCAAACACTAATGCTGCGGCTGCTGGCGGTGCGATGGTAGCGCTTGTCCTGACCCAGCTTCTATATAAGAAGATTGACCTGACAATGGTACTGAACGGTGCGCTGGCTGGTCTGGTATCTATCACAGCTGAGCCTTTGACACCGACCCTTGGCGTGGCGACATTAATTGGTGGTGTTGGCGGTGCAATTGTTGTCTTTGCTGTACCATTGCTGGACAAGCTGAAGATTGATGATGTGGTGGGTGCTATTCCGGTTCACCTGATCGCGGGTATCTGGGGTACATTGGCAGTGGTTCTGACAAATTCGGATGCCACTATCGGGGCTCAGGTTACAGGTATTGTTGTTGTTGGCCTGTTCACCTTCATCGTTTCCTACATTGGCTGGACCATCCTGAATTTGGTAACCGGTATCCGGGTGAGCGAAGAAGAAGAAATGGTCGGTCTGGATAACTCTGAACTGGGCATGGATTCTTATCCAGAATTTACCCGGGTTTCAAAGTAATCTGGTCCAAAATACAAAAACTAGAGGCAGGCGATTTAGCCTGCCTTTTTTTGTTTTCTTGCAGCTTGCACAGGGCTTGATTTCTATCTGACGCTGTTTTTCATTTCTATTTTGCAATTTCATGGACAAACTGGCAGTTGTTTCCCACACTAGCCAAACAGGATAGCTATTCTGCTGAATATAAGGGGGCCAGGTCAGGGAGAGCCGATAATGGATGCAAGGGTACTGGATTTTCGCAGTGATACGGTTACCTGCCCGGATGCAGCGATGCGAAATGCGATGTATGCAGCAGAGGTTGGGGATGATGTTTATGGCGAGGATGCCAGCGTCAATCAGCTAGAAGAACGCGCAGCAGACATGCTCGGCAAGCCAGCAGGGTTATTCGTAACGTCCGGCACACAAGCGAATCTTATTGCCATTCTTACCCATGCCGGGCGCGGTGATGAATATATTACCGGTGCTCATTATCACAGCTATTTTTATGAAGCTGGCGGGGCAGCGGCCCTTGGCGGGGTTGTGCCTTGTACCCTGCCCGTAGATGGTCGGGGCCGTCTGGATAGCGATGATCTTCTAAATGTCATCAAGCCGAATGATCCTCACCATCCGGTTAGCAGGCTCCTTTGCCTTGAAAATACCGTGAACGGACAGGTACAACCTCTAGCGCATTTGACCGCGTTATGTGCGATAGCCCAACAGCATGAAATGGTCACCCATCTGGATGGGGCGCGTTTGATGAATGCGGCTATTGCCAGCCAAACCCCTGCATCACAGATTGTCTCGTCGTTTGATTCTGTCTCGCTATGCTTGTCAAAGGGGTTGGGTGCGCCTGCAGGATCGCTGTTATGCGGGGATACAGAATTTATCATCAGGGCGCGGCGCTGGCGCAAAATGCTGGGCGGGGGTATGCGCCAGGCAGGGGTGTTGGCGGCTGCAGGTTTATATGCGCTGGAACATAATATTGAACGGCTGGCAGAAGATCATGCTACCGCCCGGCACCTTGCTGAAAAGCTGGAAGCGATTGACGGGGTGAGGGTGGATTTGGACAAGGTGGATACAAATATGATTTACATGTATCTGCCAGAGGATAAACAGCCTGGATTGCCAGCCTATTTGCGGGCAAAAAACATTATCATAAGCCCGGCGAAAAAGGGGTTCAGGCTGGTTTTGCATAAAGATATTCCAGCACAGGAAGCCAGCCGTCTGGCAACAGATATCGCAGCCTTTATGGCAGCCTGAAGCTGGCTGGCGCGTTGCCAAAATTTTGATCATAATAATTCAAAATCCATTTTTGTAATTTTATTACCATCTGCAATATTGCCGTCCAAATCAGATAGATGACGGCCTAGCAAATTTGTTTTCAAACCGTGTCTGTGCTATCGTAAGAGCAGGTGTTGCTGGCCTGTTGCCAGCATCTGTTTTCAGCTTTTAAGGAGGCATCACATGGTTGACCTACCCGAAAATGCTGAACCCTCTATCGCTGAAATGCCGGCTCCTGAAGTTGCCTCTATGTATGGGCTGACGCCAAAGGTTGAAGCCGCTATAAGGGATTGCTTTGCAGGTCAGCAATGGCGCCGATTACGGATGCTGATGGATCCTCTGCATCCTGCGGATAAAGCAGATTTGCTAGAGCGAATATCAATTGATGAGCTGCAAATTCTGGTCAGCCAATATGGCAGTGAATTTGACCCGGAAATCCTGCCCTATCTAGATGAAGAAGTCCGAGAAGATGTTGTTGAAATGCTGGATCCTGAGGTATTTGCCGCCTCTCTGCCAGAGCTGGATTCAGATGATGTTGTAACCATCGCCGAAGAGTTGGAGCCAGAAGAGCTGGATGATGCGCTGGCGGCCTTGCCCGCACGTGACCGGGTGTTGGTAGAGCAAAGCCTTTCCTATCCAGAGGATTCTGCAGGCCGGTTAATGCAACGTGAAATGGTTGTGGTACCGCCTTTCTGGACAGTTGGCCAAACCATTGATTACTTACGTTCTGCAAAATTAGATAATACTGATTTTTATCTGATCATGGTGACCGATACCGCTGGCCATCCAGTTGGCGAAGTGCGGCTGAACAAGCTGTTATGTACCCAGCGTGCCCGCCGTATTTCGGAAATCATGGATACAGATATCCGCTCGCTACCGGTAACGATGGATCAGGAAGAGGTGGCCTTGCTGTTCCGCCGTTATGGCATGGTTACAACCGGTGTTGTAGATAGCGAAGGCAGGCTGGCTGGCATTATCACGCTGGATGATATTATCGATGTTATTGATGAAGAGGCAGAAGAAGATTTGATGGCACTTGCTGGCGTGTCTGATGCGTCTATTCGTACCTCGGTTCTGGAAACATTGCGTGGCCGGACACCCTGGCTGTTTGTGAATTTGCTGACGGCTGTTGCTGCCTCTATCGTGATTGGATTTTTTGAAAATACGATAGAAAAAATTGTTGCGCTTGCGGTATTGATGCCGATTGTTGCCTCGATGGGAGGCAATGCCGGTACCCAGACCATTACCGTGGCAGTTCGAGCGATTGCGATGCGTGAATTTAGCCCTAAACTAGCCGTCACCTTTGGCCTGCGCGAGCTATATGTAGGCATCATTAATGGTGTTTTATTTGCCGGTGTAACCGCGCTGTTATCCTATGTCTGGTTTGGACAGGCAGATATTGCGTTACTGCTGGCAATAGCGATGTTTATCAATCTTATTGTTGCGGCTCTCTCTGGTACGCTTATTCCGCTTGTGCTGGTGAAATCCGGTGTGGATCCGGCGGTCGCCTCTTCGGTCTTTATCACCACCATTACAGATGTTATCGGCTTTCTGGTGTTTTTGGGACTGGCTGCCCTTTATCTGCTCTAGAAACTCTGTTCTGGCGCTAGCTGTGATAGAGGCCAGAAACAGAGGTTAAAAACAGGTCGGGAAGAGGTAATATTATGGCAAACAGGCTTGCCGATCGGCCAGGCTCGGGCTAGGTATTTTATATGAGCGTGCATCTGAAAAAATTATCTGTTGGGTCGACCTCTATCGACAGTCTGAAGGGCTGGCAAGACAGGGCCGTGCGCCAGGGTCATCCCATTATCCATCCTACACGTAACTGGCCGCGCCGCGCTAATGAATTGCTAAATGGCGGCTGCATATTCTGGATTATCAAAGGCCAGATGATGGTTCGTCAGCCGATTGCCGATTTAATTGAGGTTAAACGCGCAGATGGCAAGCCGGCTTGCGGGATTGTTTTGCATCCCCAGCTGATCCCGGTTTGGCCGCGCCGGGTTCGTATCTTTCAAGGATGGCGATATCTGGAAGTTGCAGATGCCCCTGAAGATTTACCACAGACAGATGATGCCGCGCCTATGCCAGCCGAACTGGCTTCCGAGTTGCGCGAGCTGGGTTTGTTATAGGCAGTGCCGGTTCTAGCGGTGCTGGCGTCGCCATTTCTCAGGCGCGGTGAATTTTCCTTGCCAGATGCCCTGACCAGAACTGGCAGCGTGTTTCTCGGCGGCGATATAATCCTTTGCATAGCGACGATAAGCTAGAGCCCAGCCCGCGCGCACAATTTGTCCAGCTATGTCCTGGCCCTGATGAAAACACCGTACAATCAGCCGCCGATATCTGTCTGTATCCAGATGTTGACAGTCGATTTGCGCGCCTATTTCCAGAATAGAATGCAGAAAATCCCTTGCCCTTTGCCCACATTTATAGGGCTGGCCAGCTGAATCAAAACAGCTTTGCCGTAATTCCGGTGCATCTATACCATGCAAGCGCAGGCGTAATTTTCCGGCACGTAGGGAATCTGCATCTGAAATGGCGGTGATGGTCAGGCGCTTTATTTCCCTATCCGCGCTATTGCCCGGCACGGCTATACCCATCACCCAGATAGCAGCCATTATAAAGGCCAGAACATAAAAGCGCTGTGGGTTTTTCATGCCCCTGTTCTTTTTTGCCATGATACGCATTTACTTAAATCTCAGTCTCTAAATATATCTCTAAATTAGAAAAATATTACATATTGAGAGAAAAAAGCGTAGCACAAATAGGGTATTCTCACTGCTATCCAAAGGCATGGATAGCGCGCATTAAGATAGGCAAAAAGGGTAGGGCAGCCTGCCTGATGCCAGATTACTGTGGCGTGGCCAGATCAATCCTGTGAGGCCGGCGTAATCTGTAGATAGGGATTATCTTCAAATAGCGGGGCTTGTGGGTTACTATCATCATCTTCTTCAGACCAGGCAGCTTCTGGATTCAGGGTTGCCGCTACCGCTGTGCCAACTTCTGGAACGGCGATAAACGGGCCTTGTGCCTGCACCGGTACGGCGGCGCGAACGCTCATCCGCAATAATGCCATTGCGACCAGCAAGGCATGAATAAGGGCTATCATTACGAAATAAATTTGGGTGCCAGCAATATCCATCAGCGCCCCTACCAAAGGGGGGCCAATAATTGCACCAATGCCATTTACCGTAATCAGCGTAGAGGCGGTGCCAACCATCTGGCTGGGGGTTAGATAGTCATTGGCATGAGCGATACATAAAGAATAGATAGTCAGGCTAAAGCCGCCATACAAAGCTGTTAGTACAACCAGTATCCAGTAATGAGACGGGCCCATCAAGCTCGCGCCAAAGGCAGAAACACCTGCAACAGCAGACACAATCATGATAATTTTACGGCGATCAAAAACGTCAGATAATTTACCAATTGGATATTGCAATACCATATTACCGATAGTCACAGATGCCACAAATATCGACGCCTGGACAGAAGTCAGGCCGATTGCTGTGGCATAAATCGAGCCCAAGCCAAAGGTCATCGCTGCGGTCACCCCTTGCAGACCCATCCCCACCATTGCCAGAGGCGAGATAGAATAAAGACGGCGCATAGGCACGCTTTCCGGTTCGGCAAATTCAGGTGCAGGCGAGACAGAAATCAAAATAGGTACCACCGCAATAGATACCAAAATAGAGGCAACCAAAAACAGACTGATAGCCGTCCCGTCATCAAAACCGCCGGTTATCTGGCCCAGCCCAAGGCCGCCCATCGTAATGATCATATAAATCGACAGCATCTGCCCGCGCGAGTCATTCGTCGCTTTGGCGTTGAGCCAGCTTTCCACAACAATATACATACCCGCATAGGCAAAGCCGGTGAACACCCGCATAGCTGTCCATAAAATCGGGTCAGTTTTCAGCAAATGTACCAAAACCGCCGCAGAGGCAATCGCAGAAAGCGCGCCAAATGTGCGAATATGACCAACAGATGACAATAATTTTGGCACAATTTGGGAACCGCCAAAAAATCCGACAAAATAGCCGCTCATCATAATACTGGAAATAAAGGTGCCAAAACCGGCATTGCTGGCGCGAACCCCCAGCATGAAGATAAGCAGCCCATTGCCGATCATAATCAAAAACAGGCCGAAAAACAGAGGCCAGCTTGCAATCAGCGATCGTAACATGCAGCCTCTCCTTAAATGCTGGCAGGGACAGGCTCCAGACCTGTTTTTCTGGGTGTCTTTGCCAGTAGTTACCTAATAATTTACTGAAAAAAAATCAGATGGGTATCGCGGGATACCTATCTTTTTTCCTTCTACTCCGAAAATTATAAAAATGATTGTCAAAAAACGCCTTTTATGAGTCGCGTCTGTGATAAATCAGAAATTCCTAACTCAATTTGAGATTAATTTCATAAATTCAACGGGTTTTCAGCAGTTCCAACAAGGTATCTTTGATGCGTTTACAACATGCCCCTATCGCCGAGAGCAACGCATTCAAATCTGTGTAACCGGTAATTTCTGCCAGTGCGAGATATGGCGGTGAGGGCGTTTTCAGATCTGCTGCTTCTGTATAACGGGGCAGGCAAAGCTGGCTATAGGCGTGCACCTCTTCCAGTTTGGCGGCAGCATCTATACAGGCCTGCAAGGTAGGATCAGGCCGTTGTTTCTGGCAGTCTTTCAGCAGCTCTAGCGGGGCAGAAGCTGCTGTTGATATCTCATCATCAGAAAGGCTAGCTGACGATGCGCGGTTCAGGATAGCCAGAAATTCTATATCCAAAAGACCGCCTGCTCGTTTTTTCAGGCCCAGTCCGGCTGGCTTCCCAGAGGCTGTCTCGCTCGCCAGCTTGTCGCGCATTTTAATAATATCTTCTGTCATTTCCGAGGCAGAGGGCAGGTTATTTTTGATATCGTATACATTTTTTTTCACGGCTGTATCTGCATCGCTGTTTGATGAGGCAATCAGACGGGCCTTTGCCATGGCGATATGCTCCCATGGCCAGGCCTCATCTGCATAATATCCTACCAGCCGGTGAAGATGGGTTGCGGCGGGTCCGGATTTGCCATCCGGGCGCAATCGTGTATCAACCTCATACAAGCTTCCCTCGCGGCTGGCGACGGTTAGCCAGCTAATAATTAACTGGGTTAGCCGGATATAATAGGTCGACAGCCCCAGTGAACGCGGGCCATCTGAACTGCTCTCTGGTTCGCCATTATAAATAAATAATAAATCGATATCTGAACGCGCGGTCATGGTCTGTGCGCCCAGCCGTCCAAGTGCCAGAATATGCAAGCTGCTGCCAGCTATCTGGCCATACCGTGCCTGAAAATCCTGGATAGCCACCGCACAAACTGCCTGGACAACCTGTTCTGCAATCTGTGAGAGATGGGGTAATACCTCTTGATAGGGCGTTATTTTTTGCAACATATGCACATTGGCCCTGAATCTGGCTTCATGGGTCCAGCGTTTTAGCCTGTCTAGATACAGCTCAACCGGCTCGTCAGCGCGCATTTGTGGACAAGTTCGTGCTAATTCTTTCTGCCCTTCCAGAGGGGTAAAAAAACCAGGTTCCAGCAAAATATCCAGAACATCTGTGCGCCGGCCGATAGTATTGGTCAGCGCCGGGGCTTTGACCAGAATATCGGTTATTAAATTGGCCAATTGTGGGTGCTGGCAAAGCAGGGAGAAAGCTTGTGCGCCTGCGGGCAAGGCGGCGACAAAATCGGCAAATCTGGCAAAGGCGGCATCCGGTTCGCCAGCTTCTGCAAGATGGGTTATCAGCTCTGGCAAAAGGCGGAACAGATAGTGACGCGCCCGCTCTCCTCTGGTAGCCGGACTTCTGCCGCTGCTCCAGCCGTCAATAATATCGCGCATATCATGGGGACGGGCAAAGCCCAGCGATGCCAGCCATTCCAGTGACAGTTCATGATCTGCAGCGCTTGCCAAAAGCTCTGGTGTCGCTGAAAGGCGATTTTGCGCGCGCTCTACCATCTGGTCAAATATCGGATGATGTGCTGCAGCGCAGCTCGCCTCTTGCAGCTTTTGAAGGGTTGCTATCAGCGCGTTTGCATTCTGCATCCCGCAAAAGGCCGCAAAATCTGCGAGTGCCGTGTGGTCCCGCGGTAATTTATGGGTTTGCGTATCGCGCAGATATTGCAAGCGATGCTCTATTTCGCGCCAGTGAAAATAGTGCCGCTCAAGGGCGCGTGCCTGATCTGGCTCCAGCCAGCCTAATGTTGCCAGACAAGCCAAAGCCGTAGCGGTATTAGGCGTGCGTAATTCACGGTGTCGCCCGCCACCCAATAATTGCAGAATATGCACCAGCAATTCTATATGGCGGATACCAAATTGCCCCAGCTTTACATCAAAGCCCAGATAATCATCTGTAGCGGGAAGATGGCGTAGCCATATTTGCAGATCATCAATAACTGTATAATCAAAACTACGCCGCCAGATGAAAGCAGAGATAGCGTTCAGGAACTGTTCTCCCAATGCGATATCGCCTGCAACTGGGCGTGCCCGAATAAAGGCGGCACGTTCCCATGAACGGGCGGTAGATTCGTAATAGCTAACCGCGGCTGGAAAAGACAGGCTAAGGGGGGTGGCTGCCGGATCTGGTCGCAACCGGAAATCTACCCGCCAGCCAAACCCATCTGTTGTATCCTCAGATAGGATTTTTGCCAGCCTACGCGCTAGCCCGTTAAAATTCTGCCCCTGCTTCTCAGCGCTTTGAGCATCTCTGTCCGGGTCACTATTCGGGTCCGTGTTTGGGGCAAATTCATGCAGAATAATCAGGTCAATATCTGAGGAATAATTCAACTCGCCTGCACCAAGCTTGCCCAGCCCCAAAATAACCCAGCGCCCCTTATTGGCTGACTCGGATAGCGGGTTGGCTCCCCCTCGATACAGATAATCGGCTACTTCCCTGACGCCATATTCAGCGCATCTGGATAGCTGGATACAGGCTTCAGAAATATCCATCTGCCCGGATAATTCCGCCAGCGCAATCGTAAAATGACAGCGATTACGGAACTGGCGCACTGCGGCTGCCAGCCCTGCATCCGAAGGGGCGGAACGCGCAGCCTCGCGCCAATTTTTTTGCGCATGGGAAAGTATTTTTTCTGCCTGGCCTGTCAGGATATCTGGCACATCGTCGGCAAACAGCCTGACCATGCGGTGCAGATGGCTGCTACCAGCGATGATGGCAGCGAGCAGCTGTTGATCATCACCAGACAGCGCAGAAAGCGCGTTTATTTTTAGCACCTCATCCAGCCAGCGTTGCTGTTGTGGTGGGCCGCAGCTGGCAGGCATCAAAGGGGGCTGGCAGACAGAAATATCCATAGCTAGCATTCTATCTGTCAAAGACAGAAGGTTACAGTGTTTTTTATGCTGTTTATCCAGAATGGGGCTAGCTGGCAGCGGTTTCAAGCAAGCTGCGCTTGCCAGCTTTTATCAGTGATAATTGACGATGCCATCTGCCCGTCAGGATAAGCGCATTCAAGGTTAATCCTAAGGCCAGGCCAGACCAAACCGATACTGGCCCCCATTCCAGATAAAGCGCCATAAATGCACCAGAGCCAATGCCCACCCCCCAAAAACAAACCAATCCATAAATGGCGGGTACACGCGTATCATTCAGGCCGCGCAAATTTGCGGTGAAAATAGCCTGGGCACCATCACTTGCCTGAAACAGGGCTGTGATCCACAACATGGGTATAACAATTTCCAGTGTCTGAACGACCAGCTGATCTCCCTCGCGCAAGAATAATCCAGCCAGAAATTCCGGATAGAGTGCCAATAACAGGGTTAAAGGCAAGGCGATCAGTAACCCGGCGACGCCACCTGCCCAGCCAAAAGCCTGTACATCTTCCAGCCTGCCTGCCCCTGCAGACTGGCCCACCATGATCGCACAGGATTGGGAAATCGCCAGTGGAAGCATAAATACCACCGCCGCAATTTGATTGGCGATGGCCACCGCTGCTAGGGCGCTGGCGCCAAATAACCCGACAATAAAGGCGGCGACGATAAACATCCCTGTCTCTGAGGCCACAATACAGGCATTCGGCCCGCCAATCGTTAGCATGGTTTTCATCAGGGCAAAATCCGGACGCCACCAATTCTGATAGGGGTTGGTCTCGCGGAAAGGCGGTAGCAAACCTATCAAACTGCCCAAAATTAAACAGGTTGCGGCATAGCTTATTGTTGTCGCCAACGCAATGCCAGCTAGTCCCATTTCTGGCATGCCATATAGCCCATAAGCCAGAATTGGATTTAACACGATATTTAGGCCAAGCATAAAGGCGCTGGCAATTAATTGCGGGCCTATTCGCCGATGCCCAAGGGTGAAAAACCGCATGGTCAGAAAAATAAGGGTGAAGGGAAAGCCAAGTGCCGCATAAACAAAGAAAGGGGTAGCATAGCTGGAAATTTCGGGATCCTGGCCAAGCAGGATAAGAATGTTGGCCCCAAACAGAATAGGCAGCATGAAAACACTGCCCAGCACCACCGCAAATATCAGCCCTTGCCGATATATGCGGCGCGCAATTTCTGGATGGCCTGCACCAATAGATTGGGCAACCATAGAGGAAATAATACTCAGCAGGCCAAGCGCCAGAAAATAAAAAGGCTGATAAACCCGTACCGCCAGAGACCCGGAGGCCAAATCAAAAGCGCTGAGACGTCCCATCATCCAGAAGTCAGCAGTCAGCATGCTGATAGAGATAAGCTGGCCTATCGCAATAGGCCCCGATAGTCTGAACAGGGCAGGGAGGGCAGCAATTATCGCCGCCGAATGTTGTATGTAACGCATGATCTGCTCTTATCCTCATCCATTACATGTAAAAACACACATTCAGGGTCGGCTGGCATTGGATAATCTTGCTACCCGCTTACGCTGATACGGGCTGCCTCGCCAATCGTTTTTGAAAAAACTTCTCTACCTTGAAAGCATTGCTATAAAAAGCACAAGTTTTTTTCGTCTTAATTGGTCTGAACAGTGCTTTACACCCTATAAATAAATGAAAAATTGAGATATAGAAAATTGAGATATAGACGGAACGAAGATGACTGGCTGGTAATGATGCATTTGGTATTCTGTATGATGTATAAAATGGAAGAGGGTGAAAAACCTCACCCTTGCCATAAAAAATCATTTGCAAGGATAAGATAACGCCCTTGCGGGGGCGGGCCAGATGCAAAGTACCGTATTTTATATAAATCCTAATAGGGGTAGGATAGGCCGAACATGTTGACGAAAACTGTCAGCTGGTGAATGCGGCGTAATCTGCTATCAAATACCCTGCATGTTAACAGGCAGGCGTGAAGGAAATAAAAAAGAAATGAAGATGTCTCCCTTGCTGAACTTTTTGAAAAAGGCGTTTGTGGCTCTGGTGATTTTAGCTGGCTTTGTTGGCGGTTATAATTATTTGCAAAGCACAAAAAAGGAAGTCGCTGCCAGCCAGCCTGAAGAACAGATTTGGACTATCCGGGCGGTAGCAGCAAAAATTGAGAATATTAGCCCTATTGAACAGGCCTTTGGAACTGTCAGCTCTGGACGTGGGGCAGAATTGCGCTTTGGGGTCAGCGGCGAGGTAGTGGATGTCTCGGACCGCCTGCGCAACGGGTTGGATGTTAAAACAGGTGAGGTTCTGGGCCGCCTGGATGCTGAACGCTCTGCCCTTGCCCTGGAAGAAGTTAAGGTTCAGATGGCTGCAGAAAAGCGGCAAATCGGCCAGCTGGAAACACAGCTGGAAGTGCGAGAGAGAATGTATGAACGCGCCCTGTCTCTGTTCGAAAAATCTGTTGGCTCGCAGGCGGAAATTGATGCTGCTGAATTGGCGGTGTCCGGTGCCAGTAATTTGCTGGATCAGGCCCGTGCCAGACTAGCCCAATTGCGGGTTGCGGCCAGACGACATCAAAAAGATATTGATGATGCGGTACTAACCGCCCCGTTTGACGGCACCCTTTCCAATGTGGATTTGGCCCTTGGAAATCAGGTCACTACCGCCCATTTGGTAGCAGAATTGACCGATTTATCCCGCTTGGAAGTCAGCTTTGTGGTGCCCGTAAGCATCTATCAGAATATTGATGCGTTGATAGGGCGAAGCGTGCAGTTGCGCTGGACATCTGGTACTGCGGCCAGTGCCGAGCTGGAAGCGGTTATCAGCCGTTCCGAGATTATTGTCGACCGATCAGAGGGGGGCGGGCGGCTGTATGCTGAACTGCCGGAAAAGGCTGCACGGACTATCCCGCCAGGTGCCTTTGTTGAAGTATTATATGTTGGCCAGACTTTCACCAATGTGGTGGTGCTGCCAGAAGAGGCGTTATTTGGCAGCAACACAATTTATGCAATCGAAAATGGCCGTGCCAAAGAAAGACAGGTAACTGTAATGCATCGCAGTCCAGGCAGTGTCCTGATCACGGGTAATGTCAGAGAAGGCGAGCAAATTGTTGCAACGCGCCTGCCGGGTATTGGCGATGGCACGCGTGTGCGTGTCGCCAATTCAGCAAACGCATCTTAAGTAAAGAGAGCTTGGATTTTAGATGTTTAGCAGTGCTATAGAATTTTTTGCCCGCCACCGAACCGCCGCCAATTTGATTATGATCATTATGCTGGCTGTCGGGATGATGTCTGCAACGCGCCTGAATAAGCAGTTTTTTCCAGATGTCGATGTAGAGGTGATTGCGGTTAGCATTCAATGGTCAGGGGCCACTGCTGAAGATGTGGATAGCAATATTATTCAGCCTCTTGAACCTGAATTACGCACGATTGCCAATGTTAAAAAGGTCATGTCCTCTTCGTTTGAAGGGGTTGGGACTGCACAGGTTGAATTTACCTTCGGTGCAGATATGCAAAAGGCGCTGGCAGATGTCGAAGCGGCGGTTGGGCAAGTGGAATTCCCGGCAGAGGCGGAATCCCCCGATATTATCAAAGCAGAGTTTTTTGATACCGTATCGCGGGTAGTTTTATATGGGCCTTATTCCCTGGATTCGCTGCGCTATCATGCCAAAGCGATGAAAGAAGATTTATTGCAGCGCGGCGTCGATAAGGTAGAGTTGGGCGGCCTGCCAGATGAAGAAATCCATATTGAAATCAGCGAGGCTGAATTAGCCCGGCTGGGGCTGACCCTGAATGATATTTCAGCGGCCATTGCGGGTAGCTCTATTGATGTGCCTGCTGGCCGATTTGCAGATGGGGCCTTGCGGGTGCGTTCTATTGGTTTACGCAAAACCGCAGCAGAATATAGCGATATAAAAATTCTCATCCGGCCAGATGGCAGCGCGGTACGACTAGGCGAGGTTGCTAAGCTGACCGATGGCTATGAGACGCCTGCTGTCCTGCTGGAGCATAATGGCATGCCGGCTGTCGAGCTGCATATATTGCGGGGCAAGACCAGCGATTCTTTGAAAACCAATGATATCGTTCAGACCTATATTAGCGAAAAGCAGATGACTTTGCCGCAAGGGCTGGAAATTGCACAATATAATGTGGCGGCTAACCTGATATCAGAGCGGATATTCTTGCTGATCGAAAATGGCTTTTTTGGGCTGTTACTGGTGATGCTGGTGCTATTTTTGTTCTTGCCCGCCCGGGTAGCCTTTTGGGTGGCGGTTGGTATTCCAGTTGCGTTTCTGGCGACCTTTGGCGTGATGTTTGCCACCGGCCAGAGCATTAATATGATTTCCCTTTTCGGATTGATCATGGCTCTTGGGATTGTGGTAGATGACGCGATTGTTATTGGCGAGCATGCTGAACATTTGCGGGTCAGGCGAAATCTGCCTATCCAGGAAGCCGCCATTTTATCGGCAAAGCGCATGGGCCCTCCGGTTATTTCTGCCATGTTAACAACAGTGGCTGCCTTTCTGCCACTCTTTACCATCAAAGGTATTATCGGGGTCATTATTGGCGCGATACCTGCGGTGGTGTGTGCGGTGCTTTTGGCAAGTCTGATAGAATGTTTCTTTATCCTGCCTGCCCATTTGGCCCATCATGGGGCGGGTAAATCAACACAGCCTTCCTGGTTTAGGCGCGGTTTTGATAAGGGGTTTAATTTTATCAGGGATCGTATTTTTGGCCGGTTGGTCCGGCTGGCTATCAGTTTCCGCTATGCCACATTGGCGATCGCGGTTGGCTTGTTGATGCTGGCGGTCGGGATGATGTCTAGCGGGCGTGTTGGCTTTGTCTTTTTCTCAGCCCCTGAGGCCGATAATGTGTATGTCAGCATGACCATGGCATCTGGCTCTACGCGCCAGCAAACCGAAACCATGGTTGCCGAGATGGAACGCGCCCTTGTCGCGGTTGAAGAAGAGTTAACAGACGGGAAAAATGGTCTGGTCTCTTTTGCCTATTCGGTTATCGGCGCGCATGTAACCGATAATCAGGAAGAAGCAACAGGCGGTGCGAATGATTTGCGTGGCAGCATGATGGTAGAGCTGATAACAGCAGACCAGCGTGATGTGCGTTCGGCTGAATTTGTGGCTGCATTGCGTGCAGAAATACGGCCTATGCCGGGAATGGAGCGGCTGATTGTACGCGCCCCCGAAGGCGGCCCGCCTGGACGCGAGCTGGATGTTCGGATTATGGGCGATGATCTGGAACAGCTAAAAAAGGCAGCACAGGATATTATCCTGATTGCTGATGCTATTCCAGGTACTACCGATATCGAGGAAAATCTGAATTATGGGGCAGAGGAGCGGATTATCCGTCTATCGCCTCTTGGCCGCTCGCTAGGCTTTACTGTCCAGTCGATTGGCAGCCAGTTGCGGGCCTCGCTGGATGGGGCGGTTGTTCGGCGCTTTCCGCGCGGGGACGAGGTGGTTACCGTGCGCCTTGCCTTGCCAGAAAATGAGGTGTCAACCGATAGCCTCGGCAGTCTGCGCCTGATAACGCCGCAAGGCTCATATGTACCGCTTGCCGATGTGGCGACGATTGAGCGGCGGCTAGGCTTTTCGATTGTTCGCCGCCAGGATGGGTTCCGCGAGGTCGCTATCCAGGGCGATCTGGATGATGATGTGATTAACACGACCGGGGCCAAAGAAGCCCTGATCAATGGCGAATTTGGCAAATATACAGAGCAAAATAATTTGCGCTACAGATTTGATGGCCGGGATCAGGAGCAGGGCGAAGCTTTTGCCGATATGGCCAGTGGCGGTATTTTGGCGCTGTTATGTATCTATACGATACTCGCCTGGGTGTTCGCCAGCTGGACTCGCCCCTTTGCGGTGATGATCATGATCCCTTTCGGGCTGATAGGTGCGGTGGTTGGCCATTATGTGATGGGGATGAATTTGAATATCCTGTCTCTATTTGCCCTGATTGCCCTATCCGGGATTGTGGTAAATAATTCCATTATTCTGGTCGCAACAATTGAACGTCGTCTGGAAGAGGCTGACGGTAGCCATGAAGAGGCTATTGTTCAGGGAACAACAGACAGGCTGCGACCGGTTCTTTTAACCTCTATGACGACGATAGGCGGTCTCAGCACGTTGATGTTTGAAACCTCCTTGCAGGCACAATTTCTAATCCCGATGGCAACAACGATTGTTTTTGGGCTGGCATTTACCACAACACTTGTTCTATTTGTAGTACCAGCCACCCTGGCGATTGGCCGTGATGTTAATCTGCTGTTGGGCGGGGTATGGCGGTTTGCCCGTGCCTTGTGGTAAGCATGCTGTCAAGAATGAAAGCCTGGCAGTAAACCGCCTTTTGGATTAGGGAATTTGTATGGCAGAGGGTTCAGGACGCGATAAAAAGGGCTCATCAGGGCGCTCTTATCGATCAAAAGCAGGGTTAACGCGCCAGCCAAAGAAAATGCGGGGACGCAAGCCGTCCTCTCAGCGCTGGTTAACCCGCCAGCTCAATGATCCCTTTGTGGCCGAAGCCAAGCAAAAAGGCTATCGCTCGCGCGCTGCGGTAAAGCTTGAGCAGATGGATGCCAAGCATAAATTATTAAAGCCGCATATGCGTGTCGTGGATTTAGGCTGCGCGCCAGGTGGCTGGCTACAGGTGATTGCACGGCAATGCCGTCTAGAGGCTGGCAAAGGCTATCTTGTCGGGATAGATTTGCTGGAAACAGACCCGGTACCTGGCGTGGATATCATGGTAGGCGATATCACCGAAGCGGGCGTGCTGGAAGAGGTTGCCAGCCGGATAGGCGGCAAGGCAGATGCGGTTTTATCGGATATGGCGGCGGCAACTACAGGACATCGCCAGACCGATCACCTGCGCACCATGGGTTTGCTAGAGATTGCGCTGGATTTTGCCGAGCAAATTTTGCAGCCAGGCGGTTTTTTTCTGGCAAAGGCCTTTCGTGGCGGGGCAGATGCCGAATTCATGAAGCTGTTAAATCAGCGTTTTGACAAGGTCCGGTATCTAAAGCCCGAAGCCAGCCGATCTGAGTCTGTGGAAACCTATCTTCTGGCTACCGGGTTTCACCCTGCGCCTGAGGCAGAAGACGATACAGCTAATCCATAAAAAAAACAGGTTTTTACCCTGCTTTTGCAGTTTCAACTGGATATCTGGCCCACATCACGCTACACTCCGGCGTCATCACCTGCTTGCTGTTAAGGATAAATTGATGACCAACCCTACCATACGCGAAGCCCTGACATTTGATGATGTATTACTTCAGCCGGGTCACTCGGCTGTTTTGCCATCAGATGTGGATATTTCTGCCCCGCTAACCCGTGAAATAAAGCTGAAACTGCCGCTGGTATCGGCAGCGATGGATACGGTTACCGAACATCGCTTGGCGATCACCATGGCACAGGCAGGTGGCATTGGGGTCATTCACAAAAACTTTACTATTGAAGAACAGGCTTTGCAGGTAGCTGCCGTAAAGCGTTTTGAAGCTGGAATGGTGGTTAATCCGCTGACCATCACACCGGACAAAACGCTGGGTGATGCGCTGGAAATGATGGAAGCGCACCGGATTAGCGGCGTGCCAGTGGTCGATAATACAGGCAAGCTGGTAGGGATATTGACTAACCGCGATGTGCGGTTTGCCACAGATAAAAACCAAAAAATCTTTGATTTGATGACCAGCCCAGTCATTACCGTTACCGAAACAGCCAGCCCGCAAGAGGCGCGCCGCCTGTTACATGAACATCGTATTGAAAAGCTGGTTGTGGTGGATAAGCAGGATATCTGTATCGGCCTGATTACGGTCAAGGATATGGAAAAGGCTGAAAATTATCCGCAAGCCTCGAAAGATGATAAGGGCCGTCTGCTGGTCGCTGCCGCAACAGGGGCAGGGACTGATGGCGTGCGCCGGGCAGAAGCCTTGATAGAGGCTGGGGCAGATGTTGTCGTGGTCGATACCGCACATGGTCATTCACAAGGCGTGTTAGAAGCGGTGCAAACTATTCGCAAACTATCCAACACCACCCAGATTATCGGCGGCAATGTCGCCACTGCAGCAGGGGCAAAGGCCCTGATAGATGCTGGTGTGGATGCAGTAAAGGTGGGGATTGGGCCTGGGTCTATCTGTACCACCAGAATGATAGCCGGGGTAGGCGTGCCGCAACTGACCGCGATTATGGATGCGTTTTCTGTCTGCGGGGATGCCAGCGTGCCCGTTATCGCAGATGGCGGCATTAAATATTCAGGTGATTTGGCCAAGGCGATTGCCGCTGGGGCGTCTGTTGCGATGGTTGGCTCTATGCTGGCGGGTACAGATGAAACCCCGGGTGAGGTATTTTTATATCAGGGTCGTTCCTATAAAGCCTATCGGGGGATGGGCTCGATGGGGGCGATGGCCAGAGGGTCAGCGGATCGCTATTTTCAGGCCGAAGTCTCTACCCCGCTAAAGCTGGTTCCAGAAGGGATCGAAGGGCAGGTTCCCTATAAGGGCGGGGCAGGGCAGGTGTTGCACCAGCTGGCAGGCGGCTTGCGTGCCGCGATGGGCTATACTGGTAATCCAACCATTGCTGATATGCAGAAAAACTGCACCTTTTTGAAAATCACCTCGGCGGGCTTGCAGGAATCACATGTTCATGATGTGACAATTACCCGGGAAGCCCCGAATTATCGGCCAGGTATGTAACAG